>NZ_SMLW01000461.1 GCF_009711405.1 Fulvivirga kasyanovii
AGGATGTTCAAAAATCAATTCGAATACCTGCTCCAGATACTTTGTATTCAGTTCTTCCTCTAATCTCGAATAGGGGTTAAAACGATATGTGTAGATATCCCTGGAAACAGGAAATTCTGGCAATTGTATTTGTAAACTCTGATCTGAAAGTTTCTTCACTACAAAATTATATCCCTTTACCTGTTTCAGGTTTTCCAGCACCTTATTTACCTCATTGCCCTTATCCACTTCAAATTTCAAATTGCTAAAGTCGCTGGTTACGAGTACCGAATCCTGGCTGGTATCATACATCACGGTCGCCATCACCACTTTGTGAATAAATTGAACATCAATAATCTCTACTTCATATCGGTTTGGATATTTATTTACCCTCCAATCCATACTGAGCATGTAACCGGAGGGTGAGGTTTGCAACATGTCCTTTTCCTCCACTCTTTTTTCCAAATGAAAAATGGTGGTGTCGGTGGTTAGCTCCGGAATTACGTACTGATCTGCCTTCGATAAATTATGCTGATCTTGCTTTTTACCACAACTGACGAGTACAATTAGCACTATAATCAAACAAGCTCTACTAAGCTGACTTCTCATTTAATATTAGCTTATAAATAAAATCTAGTTATGATCAGCAAAGTTGTAAAAAAATAATAATTACAAAAATTAAATTCTACTTTAGATAAAAATCCGACTAGACTCTATGAGGCACACCCAATTATCCAACCACTCAACAGGTGAAGAGGCTTTTATTACGAGTTCTTCAAATCCCCCAACCTCTTCAATCCCCTCTTTCTTAGTTTAGGGAGTAGCCTGATCAATAACTCTGCTGTAGAGTAGGCGTCGCCCAGGGCGGTGTGGCGCTCTAACGGATCAATGCCGTACCTGCCCATCAGCGCATCAAGGGTGTAGTCTTTCGGATTGGTGGCTGTACTGCTCATGCGGGGTTGCTCCAGTCTGATGGCCAGTTGTGCTGTATCGAGTAAAAGGTTTTTTATTTTCAGGCCGGGATAATACTTATTCAAAACATTATTGACCATGGATATATCAAAATCGATATGGTGTGCCACCAGCACGGCATCTTTGATGTAATCCAGGAAGACTTCTATCACCTCCTCCGGTTGCAGGCCTGTATCGCTTTGCCGTTTAGTGATGCCGTGGATTGCTATGTTTTCCGGCCTCACCTCATCGCCCCAGGCCACATAGCAGTCCAGGGCTGAACTGACTTCTATTTGGTTATGGGTGCAGCTTACAGCGCTTATGGAAAGTAGTCTGGCTTCTTTCACCTCCAATGAGGTAGTTTCCGTATCAAAAACCACAAACCTGACTTTCTCTACAGGTACTTTCTGATCGATATTCCTGCAAGCTTCAAGGTATGACCTTGCAAACGGAGGCAGATCTTCTGAGGGAGTTTTTCCAAATATTTTAGAAAGCAGACCCATCAGTTAAAATAGCTGAGCTGATAACGCAATTCAAGCATTTGCTGGAGCTGGTAGATAGGTTCGAAGGTATTTCTTAAGATTTGCCTGTCCAGCTTACCCAGATTTTCTATGGAAATGAACCGCCCCGAGTCATGGTGTGTAAAACCATTGAGCGCCCTGATCCTCATCAGGTATTCGTATGAGTCTGCCGCAGCATGGTAAAGTTCCTTTCTTTTGGGTTCCTCCCTGGCCAAAAGGTGGTAACGGGCCACGGTATTCATTTCATCAAGCTGGCCAATATCCAGTGAAAGTACTCTTGCGATATCCACAAGTGGCATCATCGCCCGTGCCTTGATGTCAAACTCATGCCGGTGCTCTCCGGATCTTTCGACGACTAAATTTTTGAAAAAACTCAGCGGTGGCGGGTTTTTAAGGGCATTTTTTGCCAGAAAATTAAGAAAGATGCTTTCGTCCCGGATTTCCTTTTTCAGGTGGTCCTTCAGTTGCACCAGCAATGACTCCGAACCATAAACCCGGCGGTAGTCAAAGAAAATGGTCGATAGCATCAGTGCTTTCTCCTGAGGTTGTCTGATCCATCCGGAAAAGTACTGTTTCCATTCACTTAAAGGCTGGCACCATTGGGGGTTGCCCGCCATCATATCAGCCGGGCAGTATTCAAATCCAGCTTCTGCCAACATATCATTGACCTTACCGCCTAATTGCAGGAAATACTGCTTCACCTTTTCTTTATCCTCCGTGCTGCCATTTACATCATCATAAATGATGGCATTGTCCTGATCAGTACGGATCAATTGCTCTGAACGGCCTTCGCTCCCCAGGCTGATCCATGTGAACTCAACCGGAGGAGCACCTGATTTTTTCTGTACCTCCTGTAGCGCTATATCAATCACTCTTCGGATCAGCGCATCGTTGATATGTGTGGCCAGTGATGCGGTTAAGCTTATGGATACCTGCTGTTCCAGATAAAACCTGATCAGGTCATCTGCCTGGTTGCGCAGATCGGTTAATTTTTTCAACGTTGACGCTTCCTCCATCGCATAAACCAGCGTAACGGGATGGTTTTGATGAGCTGCCATCAGATCACGCTCGCTGAGCATGCCAATAGGTTTGCCATCAGTAGTTATGCATATATGCCTGATCTTGTGGCGAAGCATCTTCAGCAAATAGTTGGAAAGTGGTTGCCCCAAAGGCATGGTCACAACATCGGTCGACATGATATCACTTACAGGTGCATCAATGCTTGCTTTGCCCGTACTTACCTTTTCCCGAAAGTCAGTGTCAGTAACAATGCCTGCAAGCTCACCATTGGCATAGCACAATACCATCGACCCTATCTTCTTATCAGTCATGACTGTGGCCACCTCTTTTATGGTTTTGTCAGGAGCCATCCACACCAGCTCTCCGTGGGTCTTTTCGAGCGGGCGGTTCCAGTTGAGCAGCGATCCGGAATCCTGATAAGGAAATCTTTTGGTAGTATGGGTATCCAACAATCCGGCCTGCCCACCAGCAAGCCCGGCGGCGAAGAACATGGCTATTTGACTGTGACTCTCAATCAGTGGTTTAAAAAGAGCTACAGGAAGGGCATAAACAAGGCTCTCTTCGGCACTTCTGGCATGAAAAACATAGGGCTTGCCGCTCAGCATGGCCCTGACCCCGAAGAGGTCGCCTTCATCACAAATATCTACCAGCACTAAAGCATCCTCCTCCTGTCTTTCCAGGTGGATGACGCCTTCTTTGACTACAAAAAGATTTCCCGAGCCGGCTTCTCCCTGCCTGAAAACGTAATCTCCCGATTCAAAATGGCATACTACGGCTTCTGAAGAAATATGATAAAGCTCCTCCTTTGACAGTGATGTAAAAGGAGGATACTTTTTCAGAAAATCCGCTATCCGGGTGGCAATGATGTTAGCAGCCATTTCTTCGGGATTTTACCCTCAATACTTACTGGGCACCTTCGATAATCTCTTCTACAACCTCAGGGTTGAGCAGTGTTGAGGTATCGCCCATATTGGCTGTTTCACCGGTGGCAATTTTTCGCAATATCCTGCGCATGATCTTACCCGAACGCGTTTTGGGCAGCCCTGGCACAATCTGTATTTTATCAGGTTTGGCAATCGGTCCGATAATTTTGGTTACAGTCTGCCTGATCTCTTCAATAAGGTTAGCCTCAGAGCGGCCTTCCATATCGCAGATCACGTAGGCATAAATACCCTGCCCTTTAATATCATGCGGGTACCCGACAACAGCAGACTCTATCACTTTCGGGTGCTCATTGATCGCATTTTCTACTTCGGCGGTTCCCATTCTGTGGCCTGAAACATTGATCACATCGTCTACACGGCCTAAGATCCTGTAGTAGCCATCTTCATCACGCTTCACGCCATCACCAGTAAAATAATAGCCTTTAAATGATGAGAAGTAAGTTTGCCTGCACCTCTCGTGGTCGCCATAGGTAGTTCTTAACATGGATGGCCATGGAAATTTGACGCAAAGGTTCCCTTCTACACTATTGCCGGTCAGCTCCTTGCCATCGTTGTCAAGGATAGCCAGTTGGATGCCCGGCAAAGGCAGCGTAGCGTAAGATGGTTTGGTAGGCGTAACCCCGGCAATGGGGGATATCATAATGCCACCGGTCTCAGTCTGCCACCAGGTATCTACTATCGGGCACTTGCCTTTTCCGATGTGGTCATGGTACCAGTGCCAGGCTTCTTCATTGATCGGCTCACCTACTGTACCTATAACCCGCAAAGAATCCAGCTTATAAGGTTCGATGGGTTCAGTACCATAGGCCTGTAATGCTCTGATGGCCGTAGGAGCAGTGTAAAACTGGTTCACTTTGTGTTTATCGCAAATCGCCCAAAAGCGTCCGGCATCAGGATAGGTGGGCACACCCTCAAACATTAAAGTGGTGGCTCCCGCCAGCAATGGCCCATAGACGATGTAGCTATGACCGGTTATCCAGCCGACATCAGCGGTACACCAGTAGACATCTCCCTGGGAGTATTGAAAAACATTCTGGAAGGTGTAGGTAGTATAAACCATATATCCTCCACAGGTATGTACCACCCCTTTGGGTTTACCTGTAGATCCTGAGGTATAGAGGATGAAAAGCATGTCTTCCGAGTCAACAATTTCTGCCTTGTTCTCCGTACTCACACCTTCAACGGCCTCATGCCACCAGATGTCCCTGCCCGATTTCATGTTCACATCCTGTCCTGTCCTTCTGAGCACTATCACCTTTTCAATGCTTTCGGTTCGCTCTATGGCTTCATCAACCACTTCTTTAACAGCTATTTTTTTTGACCCTCTGAAATTGCCATCCGAGGTCAGCACCATTTTAGCTTTACAGTCATTGATGCGATCGGCAAGGGAAGTAGCTGAAAAGCCGGCAAAAACCACAGAGTGTACTGCTCCGATCCGTGCACATGCCAACATGGCCACGGCAGCTTCGGGCACCATAGGCATATAAATGATCACTCTGTCGCCTTTGGATACTCCTTTGGCCTTGAGCACGTTGGAAAACTGGCAGACCTGCGCGTACAATTCTTTGTAAGTGATCGTTCTCACGTCCTCATCCGGATTGTTGGGCTCCCAGATAATGGCAGGCTTGTCTCCAAGGGTATAGAGATGGCGCTCAAAAATGTTTTCTGTAATGTTGAGTTTGGCATTGGTAAACCATTTCACATCCGGTCCTTTGAAATTCCACTCTACTACACTATCCCATCTTTTTTGCCAGTGAAAAGAGTCTGCTATACGAGACCAGAAATGCTCGGGGTCTTGCACACTTTTGGCATATTCATGAATGTATCCGCTAAGGGTTTGTATCTTATTACTCATAGTTTTGAAAATTTTAATTTACTCAGCCTGCCAATTGGTTAACTTTATCGACCAGTTTTTTGGTAGAAAAAGGTTTGGTCATATAGAAATCCGCTCCTGATTCGTACCCTTTCAGGACATCCTTTTCCTTACCCTTGGCTGATAAAAATATCACTTTGGCTCCAAGCTGTTTTTTATTTTTAATATAACTGCATACCTCATAGCCATCTACCTGAGGCATCATAATATCCAACACCACTATGTCCGGCTCTTCCTGATCAACTATTACAAGGGCTTCTGCGCCGTCTCTCGCTATAAACACCTCGTAGCCGCTCTTTTTCATCAAAAACTCCAGTGACATAATGATATTTGGCTCGTCATCCACTATTAATACTTTCTTCATTCAATTGCATTATTCCCGGTATACTGAAGGTAAATACGGCCCCATTTGAACCATTGTTTTTTACCCATATTTTACCACCGTGTTTTTCAATTATTTTCTGACAGATGGTCAAGCCGAGGCCACTACCCTCTTGTTTTTTCAGTGTCTGGTTTTTATCCTGGTAAAAGGCCTGAAAAATAAGCTCCTTACTTTCCTCCGGCACACCAGAACCGTTGTCCATTACCGTCAACTCAACCAATCCGCTATCTTCATTTGTTAAAATAGTAATTTCTCCGGCTTCCTGGTCACAAAACTTGATTGCATTTGACACGAGATTAAGAATAACCTGTATCAGCCTGTCCTTATTTCCCTTTATAGCTGGCAGTTCGGGCTGCAGCTCCGTCTTTAAGATAATTTTTCTTCCCAGGATGAGCTGTTCTATGGAATTCAACGACTCTCTGACCACATCATTGAGCTGCAATGTAGAAAGTGGCAGCTCCAACTGTCCGCTCTCCATCTTCTCCAAATCCAGTACCTGGTTGATCAGCCTTTCCATCCGCTCGGTTTCCTCCACTATAATGGAGAGGAACTGGCTGCGCTCTTCCTGGTCAAGATCATTGTTATCATGCAGTATCTCCGACAAAGCCCTGATAGAAGTAATGGGTGTGCGCATTTCATGGGTAACAGTAGAAATGAATTCATCTTTCAACTGATCCAACTGTCTGAGCTTTTCGTTGGCCTCCTTAAGTTTTTCAGTAGCCTCCTGTAATTGCCTCGACTTTATGGTAAGCTCCTTATTATCAGAAATATATTGCTGAGATTCCCTAAGTATGCTGAACACTTCCGATATATCCACGGCCTTTTCTTCCTTTACCACGGAGGAGATCAAAACACGCGCTGAGGTAGAACCGACCACTCCGGAAAGCAGGTTTTCAGCATAGTTTACCGTTCTGTAATCGGCTTCCAGCAGCTCTTCATTGATATCATTTCTGTACATGAACCGCTTGAATGCCCTTTCGGTACGTTCGATCCCCAGAAACTGGGCCAGCAGGTTTTTGATATCTGCCAGGAAGGCCTTTCCTTTCCACACCACGGAGCTCTCATAGGAGGAAGAGTACTTAAAAATATCGACAAATATCTCAGCCTGATTGATCTCCTGAGAAGACCTTTTAGTGGTCACTGACACAATCAGGTAGGTGAACAGGTTGAACATAAGGCTCCAAAACAGCCCTCTTACAATGTAGCTCATGGATGACAGCCCGAGGAAATCCTGCGGACTAAGCCACTGAAAGCCAAAAATTCCCTTAACCACAAAATCCGGTGGAATGACCCCTGTATTCGCAACAGTGGGTATAACCAGGGTATAAAACCAGATAATAAACCCCACGATCAGGCCGCTGAATGCTCCTTTGCCATTGCCAGCTTTCCAGAATATACCCCCAAGAATGGCTGGGGTAAACTGGGCCACGGCCACAAATGAGATCAACCCAATGGATACCAGGGAAAACTGCTCACCAACATACTTAAAATACAGGTAGGCCAGCAGCAGCATCAAAAGGATCATGGATTGCCGGCCGCGCAGTACTACCAGGTTGAGCTTTCCTTCAAATGGCTTTGACAACCTCCGGCTTTTGATGATGGTCGGTGTAATGATATGGTTACTGATCATGATACTCAATGCCGAGGTGGAGACTATGATCATACTGGTAGCGGCAGAAAACCCTCCCAGATAGATAATTATAGCCAGAAAATGCTGATCGTAGGCCAGCGGGATAGCCAGCACGTAAGTATCTGCATCAATAGACTGCCCGGCAAAGATCATTTTACCACCCAAAGCAATGGGTAACACAAACACGTTAATAAACAGCAGGTAGAGCGGAAAAAGCCACATGGTTTTCCTGAGGTGGCTTTCATCCCGGTTTTCCTTCACTGCCACATGAAACTGTCGAGGCAGGAACAGAAAGGCCAGGGCAGATAGCATATTGAGCCACATCCAGTCGCCATATTCGTTTTTATTGATAACGGTCAGTCGCTCATAGTCTGGCAACGAAGCCGCCGCGGTAAATACATCTTCAAACCCATCAAATATGCCATAGGTAACAAAAATACCTACCGCCAGAAAAGCCACCAGCTTAAAGGTAGATTCAAAAGCTATGGTGGTGATCAGGCCAATATTTTTCTGATTGGCATCTATATTTCTTACCCCAAAAATAATGGTGAATACGGCCAGTGCTATGGTAATGTAAAAAGCAGTATCCTCAAAAAACCATAAGGATGTGCTATGCGCCATTTGCTCATTAGCCAGTATGGCGAAGCTGTTCGATATGGCTTTGATCTGAATAGATATGTACGGCAGCACACCCAACAGACAGAATATGGTAACAAAAGCTCCTAAAGAAGCCCTTTTACCATACCGGGAAGTAATAAAATCAGCCAGATTGGTGATACGGTGTATTTTACTGATCCTGATGACTTTTCTCAGGATGATCCAGAAAACCGGAGCCAGCAAAATTGGCCCTACATAAGTGGTAAGAAAATCCAGCCCCTGGTTTGAGGCACGACCTACGCTACCATAAAAAGTCCATGCCGTACAGTAAACGGCCAGGGACAATGCATAGATATAAGGGGACTTAAGCCATCTTTTCTCTGCATTTTTTTCTGCCCAGGCAGCGATTAAAAACAGCAGTACCAGGTATATGAATGATAGTATGATTACCAGCCACTTAATTTCCATCTTCTCTATCCCTTAGGTATTTATTACTGACCCAGAACGACAAAATGATAAGTAACAGCCAGACAATAAGGAAGTAAAAAAGCAGCATAGGCACTCCTGAGACGGCTTGCCTGGTATTAAATATTTCTATCAATGGATAGTGGAACAATAGAAAAAATAATACAAACATGATAACAAGTACCGATGCTGCTTTTCCCTTCATGTATTACTCTTTTAAAGTAAGAAAGCCGATCTTAAACAGGCCCCATAGTAAAGCCAGTGAAAAAATTCCCAGCCCAATGGATGCCACAAATCCTACATTGTAGGCAGATTCAAAATAGAATCTGCCTATCAAGGTAATGGTTCCGTAGATACTGATAAAGAGTATTGTTATATTTTTATTGAGTTTCATCATTAGTATTTTAATTAGTGGTTATGCGCTTCTCCGGCTCCTCGGGGGAACCTGATGTTGTCAACCATTTCCTGTACATCCTGCGGCGGGGCTTTGGTAACACTGCTGACAACAAAAGAAACCGCGAAATTTACCAGCATACCAATAGTTCCAAAACCTTCTGGTGATACGCCAAACCACCAGTCAGCAGGAGTGGTTTCTCCAAACAGGTTAAACTTGAAGATCAACATATAAAGTAGCGTAACACCCAGCCCGGAGATCATCCCCGCAATAGCTCCTTCCTTATTCATGCGCTGATAGAATATACCGAGAATGATGGCAGGAAAGAATGAGGCCGCTGCCAATCCAAAGGCCAGGGCCACTACAGCCGCCACAAAGCCAGGGGGATTGATACCAAAGTATCCGGCAATCACCACTGCCACCACCGCAGAGCCACGCGCTACCCATAATTCATTCGAATCGGAAATGTCCGGGGCAAACTGCTTTTTGATCAGGTCATGTGAAACGGATGTGGAGATCACCAGCAGCAAGCCAGCCGCGGTGGATAAGGCTGCTGCCAAACCACCAGCCGCCACCAGGGCTACTACCCAGTTGGGCAGGTTGGCAATTTCAGGGTTAGCCAATACCATAATATCCCTGTCAATTACAAGCTCATTGGTCTCTGCATCAGCTACATATTGTATAACACCATCATTATTCTTATCTGTAAAACTGAGCAACCCGGTTTTTTCCCAATTGCTGAACCATGAAGGCATGGAGGCATACTCCTCATTGCTCACTGTCTGGATAAGGTTGGTACGGGCAAAAGCAGCTACCGCAGGTGCCGTAGTGTACAGAATAGCAATAAATACCAGGGCGTATCCGGCTGAGATCCTGGCGTCGCTCACTTTGGGTACGGTAAAAAACCTTACAATAACGTGCGGAAGACCAGCAGTACCCACCATAAGGGCAAAGGTGATGAAGAACACATCTATAAGCGCTTTACTGCCATCGGTATAAGCTGCAAAGCCCAGCTCTTCGTGCAAACCATTCAGTTTATCCAGCAGATAGGTTTCTGTACCGTCAATAGTTCCGCCAAAACCTAATTGCGGAATAGGGTTATTGGTAAGCTGAATAGAAATGAAGATTGCGGGCACCATAAAAGCAAAGATCAGGATGACGTACTGCGCCACTTGGGTATAGGTGATCCCCTTCATGCCACCCAATACGGCATAGATAAACACGATAAACATGCCGATGTAAACACCATTGTTGATATCCACTTCAAGGAAACGGCTAAATACCACACCGACCCCTCTCATTTGCCCTGCTACATAGGTAAATGAAACGAAGAGTGCGCACACTACTGCCACCGTTCTGGCGGTATTGGAGTAGTACCGGTCACCGATAAAATCGGGTACGGTAAACTTTCCGAATTTCCTCAGGTATGGCGCCAAAAGTAAGGCCAGGAGCACATAGCCTCCCGTCCAGCCCATGAGGTAAACGGCACCATCATAACCGGCAAATGAAATAATACCAGCCATCGAAATAAATGAGGCTGCCGACATCCAGTCTGCTGCGGTAGCCATACCATTGGCTAATGGTGGCACGCCGCCACCGGCAACGTAAAAATCTTTGGTAGAACCGGCACGTGACCAGATTGCTATCCCAATGTAAATCGCGAAGGTCGCCCCCACGATGATATATGTCCAGGTTTGTACATCCATGATTATTGTTATTTTTCGTCTACATCAAACTTTTTATCCAACTTGTTCATCAGTGATACATACACGAAGATCAAAATGACGAACACATAAATGGAGCCTTGCTGGGCAAACCAGAAGCCAAGAGGAAAGCCACCGATTTTAATGCTGTTGAGGGCATCGGCGAATAAAATTCCCGCTCCGTAGGAAACTAAAAACCAGATGATCAGCAGCACCACAAGGTAAAGGAGGTTGCGCTGCCAATACGCTTTCATTTTTTCTTTGTTCATAGGTGTTAAATTTTAAAGGAATATATGTGTTTGGAGCACCAGGCCATTGACTCGGTCCGGTTCGGCTCCGGTATAATTAGATAATGTAGAACTGTACTCAAGCGTGATTTTGGCATTATGCCCGTTGAGAAAGAAATTGGCACCCAACTGAAAGGTATTGCCTGCTTCTTCGAAAGCTTCAAAGTCACGTGTACTGTAGGCCAAATAAGGCATTAATCTGAATTTTTCCGAAAATTCAGGAAAAAGATAGCCTGCATGGGCATATACAGAAGAGCCGGTGCCATAGGTGGTACCGAGGTTATAATTTTCACCATAATCAAAATTGTAATAGGCTGCATAGGCATTGATAGCGCCCTCTCCAAGAGGTGCATCATAAAAAGCATCCACTGAAAAATGTGTTACATTATTGCCCGAAAGATTACCTGTTGCATCGGCAGTTACAGTACCATCAGTATGGTTAAAAAAACCTGCTCCTATATTGAAAACTTTTTTCTTGCCCAGGTAAGAGCCCACACGGTAGGGAAGCTTGTTAGACTCCTGATCCATAAACTGATAGTCAAAGTACCCGGTGACGATCATGCCGGCATCTTTGCCCAGCAACTGCCGTCCCGAATAGGTGATGGTATTAGGTGCGGGTTCGCTGGTTGAGCCCAGTGCATTTACAATAGGCTCATTTACGGCTACCGAGTAGTTCAACGCCCCAAACCGCCCCTTGGCATAAATACCGAGATGCCGTGCAAACTGATCGGAAAGGCCAAGCTGTGCCCAGGCCTGGCGATAGTTGTCCAGGGTCATGAAATTCAGTGTACTTGCACTGGTAAGTCTGCTCAGGCCATTCCAATAATGCAAACCTGCGCCAACGTATAATGTCTCGTTGGTTGAGACTTTAAACTCTGTCCAGGCACCATGCAGGAACAGTTGCGGCCCGTCACTCGCCCGAGAGTCACCTATTGGGTCAGCATTGCTTCCGGTAAGGGAATTGAGTCCAAAGTGGGTGAGTATGAGAAACCTTGGAGAAATTTGCGCATAGGCCAAAAAGCGTGATCTTCTGATTCTCATGGTAAAGCCCTGGTCATCATCATCAAGATTACCATCTTCCGCCCAGATTTGGTGCCAGGTGATAAACCTGATGTACTTTTGCCCACTCTCATCTAGTTTAACAGTCATAGGCTTGTAAGAGTGGTCTGTTTCATTTGTTTCTGCTTCCTGGGCGTATGCTATTACTGGTAAGAGTAAGGA
>NZ_SMLW01000417.1 GCF_009711405.1 Fulvivirga kasyanovii
TGACACTGGTGAACCATACACCAAAAAAAAACACGCGACAGGCTGAGCTGACCGCGTGCTGGTTGGTTTGGATTTAGGTAAAAGTAAAATCTATTTGAAGTGGTTTACACCACCTCCTTCAACCAGTTTCTGGCTGATTCCATATCGTCAAAATGCTGTATGGTCAGGCCTCCGCTTTCGCCTGACTCCTCTGTATACTCTTCGATGTTCATCAGCGTAAAAATATTATCAGGGAGTATAAACGCCACAAACCTCAGCCCTACCTCATAAGCTCTCCGGTTCCAGTGAGACACTACCCATTCTTTATCATTCGGGTCAATTACCTCCATGTATCGTGCATCAATCAGCCAACCAAGTTTGCCGTTTTCTTTGATCTTCTCTCTGATTAGCTCCAGGCCTCTTTCCATAAAACTTCTGAACTCATCCGACAACATAAAGCCATTACCAGTACTATTTATACACGGAATTTCCGGATCATACTCAAAAAACCGGCTCTCAGTTGCGTGCAATCTGATTAAATTGTTTTTCATCCTTATCATTAATTAAATACCCTCCCGCTCTTTCACAAACACCATCCTTGCCTTTTTCATTTACAATGTAAGATTTAGAACGGAGACAATGTGCGATATTAGGCACTAAACCTGACAAATCAGATTACACATAGGGTGACAAATAGGTGGACAAGCCTCTTTTTTTTTAATATTTCTAATTCATAATCAACCAGATAAGGATGCTAGCCCGCTGAAGTAATCCACCATAAATAAATTTATGACCGGTATAATAATTGGATTGAAAGGATAACATAAAAAGATGACAAACGCACGCGAATCATCACCCACCGGAAAGCATACAAGCATTAACTTCAGATAAGTGATATATATTGCGTCACCATCAGTTTCAAAGCTGAATGTTTATAGCTAAATTGTCAAAAAGCATATAAGCCAAATACCAATGAGATTCGATAAAATAATACCTACAGACCGGCTGAAGCCCTATATCAGGTATTTCGTAATTTCTGAAAATGCTGAAAAACAAACTTACAAAGTATTCCCCTCAACAGGTTTGGTAATTGGCTTTCAATATAAAGGGCATCTGTCTACATGGGCAAATGGGAAAGAAAACAACCTCGCCTCTGCAGGGATCACCGGTATTACCGGCAGCTTTAAGCTCTTCACAAATACTGCCGATATCGGTACTATACTTATTTGTTTTACTGAGACCGGCTTAGCACAATTCACCCCCTGCCCTGCCCATGAGCTGTACAACCAAAGCATATCACTCGACCACCTGTTTGACAGGTACAAAATCACTGACACCGAAGAAAAACTTTCATTAGCAACAACCGATACACAAAGGATCAGAGTGATTGAACAATTTCTTTTGTCTCAACTCAGGGAAAAGCACACTGATCAATTGATCGTTGAGGCCATCAATCTCATTTACCAGTCCAAAGGAACTATCCGGATTAAAGCTTTGAACAACAAGCTGCATATTAGCCAGAGTCCTTTTGAAAAACGTTTTAGAAAATTGGTCGGTACATCCCCTAAAAAGTTTACTTCCATAGTGCGGTTTCAGTCCGTTCTGCACGATCTGGAAGCCAATAAAGGTCTCACGGAAACCTGCTATGAGAACAACTTTTTTGACCAGCCTCACTTTATCAAAAGCTTTAAACAGTTCACCGGACAAACTCCTGAACAGTTCAAACTCTCCTCTTAAAAACGATTTTTTACAATCACACCTGTTTTGATTAACCGACATTTGCTAAAACAAGGGACAAACAGAATTTCAGTGGAGGCTTTAGCATTTAAATCTATGTTTGACAGGCACTTGTGATATAGCTGACAAACCAGGATAAAATAGTAATAACGTGGTTTACCAATTTCAGTAGCAAGGCGTTTCAAACTTTATTTTCCGATCTGTTTACTCCATAGGTTTATGCCTGAAAGCCTCGTGCACAGAAGTTTTACAACCTCCCTTCGAAATCCAATAGTTAAATTAAAACCTAATAAGAAAATGTTTACTGTAGATCAAATTAAGGCAGCACATGCAAAAGTAAAATCCGGAGCCGACTTCCCTAAATACATCCGGGAGATCAGGCAAATGGGTGTAACTGGTTTTGAAACCTGGGTAAAAGACAGCCACACGGAATATTTCGGCAAAAACGGCTATCAAACAAAATCCCAACCCATGTATGATAACCTGGATATTGCTGACAAGACCAACCCGGAAGGATTTAGTGAGTACCTGAAACTCCACCAGCAAGGCCAAACCGACTACCCTACTTTTTGCCTACACTGCGCGGAAACAGGCATCGAAAAATGGATCGTAAACCTCGACAAAATGACATGCGTCTATTACGACAAACAAGGCAACGAGATACTAACAGAGACTATTCCTCAATAGACAAGCTACAGGCATTGGGGGGTTTACATTTGCGATCAATACTAAACAGCGGCTTTACCAGACTTTGGAAGTTTGGTAAGGCTTAGCTATTTCGAATCATGGATAAGAGGTAAAACCCTTAAACAGAATACGGCCATTCCACCTTTTTTACCCAGATCGTCGATGGACCTAAAATAAAAATTTACCCAAATGGGTAAATTTTTAAAAAATAATTCCTAACCTTGTATTACAGTACTATGGCTAAATCGATCAAAACAGAAGAGAAGATACTGGAATCTGCCTCAGAAGTATTCCGCGAAAAGGGTTTTAATGGTGCAAGAATGCGAGAAATCGCTGATACTGCCGGAATAAACAAAGGCTTGCTCCACTACTACTTCAAAACCAAGGATGCTTTGTTTGAAGCCGTGTTTAAGATGGCTTTTAGGCAAGTGATCTCAAGGATTCACCGCATACTGGAAACGGACGCCTCACTGGATGACAAGATCGATCAGATCGTGGATACACACCTGGGGATGATTTTGAAAAACCCCTCCCTGCCCAACTTTGTCATTAGCGAACTTAACAAAGATGCAGACCGCTTCATCCAGCGAAATATCAGCCAGAAGGAGAAGTTCATCTTTGCCAAGTTCATGGCCCTGGTGGAAAGGGAAGCGGAGGCAGGAAGGATAAAAAAGATAGATGCCCGCCAACTGCTTATGAACATCATATCTATGATCATTTTCCCGGTACTGGGCAGACCTGTTATGCAGGTAATATTCGGTACGGACAATGAGGAGTTTGGCAAGCTGCTCCTTGACCGTAAACAGCACATTAAACAATTTGTAAAAGATGCATTGAAACCATAGCTAAATTTTTTTACCCAAAAATTACCCAAATGGGTAAAAACAGAAAAATCTTAATCTATAGTCACATGAACAGAATCTATTTCATTGTCGCCCTGTTTTTCAGCCTGGCAGTTTTCTATAAAGCCACTGCGCAACATAAGGACAAACTGACGCTATCCGAAGCTTATCAACTGGCTATGGCCAACTATCCGCTCACGGGTCAAAAAAGCCTGCTCATGGAGCAAACAGAGCTTTCCCTCAGTATTATCAGGAATGAAAGCCTTCCTGCACTATCCGCTAACCTCGAAGGGCAGCTTCAAAGCGAGAGCCTGCAAATAGGCTCTGACAGTCCTGAAAGTCCGGTATTTATTGACATGCCGAGGGAGAGCTACAAAGCCTACGCGCAACTGGATTACACGCTATACCAGGGAGGCCTTACCCATGCCAGAAGGGAGGTGGAAAAAGCCAATCTGGAAGTAGGCCTCAACCAGTTGGAAGCTGATCTCCGACCGGTAAAAGATCGGATAAATGACCTTTTCTTTAGCATTATGCTTTCGAGACAGCAGGAGCAACTGATCGCCAGTTCGCTGAGCAACATCGACGCCAGTCTCCAAAACCTTGAAGCCGGTTATAATAATGGTACCGTGCTCGAAAGCGAGATCATCAAACTCAAGGTAAGGAAGCTGGAGCTGCAAAATCAGCAGGAAAGCGTACTGGCCGACTCCAAAGCAGCCATCAAAATACTTGGAGAGCTTACAGGCCTTAACCTCTCTCCTGCTACGGAACTGGTATTACCAAACTACAATGCTGTTGCAGAAGTAGAACTACAACGCCCTGAACAGCAAATGTACGAATCCAAAAAGCTGCTGCTCAGTGCACAGGAAGGTACGATCACCGCCTTACGAAAGCCACGCATTTCACTCTTTGCCCAAGGCGGCGTAGGATACCCCAACCCCTTAAACTTCTCTGACATTGGCCACGCTCCATATGCCCTGGGCGGCATCCGCATGACATGGAAGATCTGGGACTGGCAAACCACCGCCCAAAAGACCGAACGGTTAAGGGTACAGCAAAAGCGGGTAGATATCCAAAAGGAAACCTTTGAATACAATATAGAAACCCGGGAAGATGAGTTTCTTGAAAAAATGGATGCGCTCACCCGGCAAATACAGAACCACCAAAGCATAGTAGCCCTTCAGGGCGAGATACTGCAGCAGTCAGAAGCCCAATTGAACAACGGTGTGATCAACGCTACGGATTACCTGATACAAGTCAATGCCGAGCTTGAGGCCAGGCTGCGGCTACACCTGTACGAATTACAACTCCAGCAATTACAAGTTAAATATCTAACCTTATTTGGAACGTTATGATGACGAGATCAAAATTTAATATCTGGCTATTCACAGGCCTGGCCCTGTTAGGCTGCAATAACGAAGAGCTTTCTGATGCCTATGGCAATTTTGAAGCCACCACAGTTACGGTAAGTGCAAAAGGCAATGGAGAACTCCGGTGTTTTCCTGTTGAAGAAAGTATGCACCTGGAAGCGGGCCAGCAGGCCGGCCTGATTGACACTACACAGCTCCACTTAGAGCTGCTCCAGGTAGCAGCACAAATAGCCTCACTTGGTGATAAACTTAAAGAGGCGGAGCCGGAGGTAGCCCTGCTGCTGGAGCGCAAGGAAAACCTGCTCCGGGAGTACAACCGTATCCAAAACCTGGTAGCTGCCAAAGCCGCCACGCCAAAACAACTGGATGAATATGAGGGTGAAATTGATGTGGTAAGCCAGCAAATAGCTACCACCCGTCGCCAGACTTCGGTGGCTAACCGCAGCATACTGGCAGAGCGTGGCCCATTGCGCGCCCGGCTCGATGTACTGCAAAACAATATAGCAGATCACGTGATCATCAACCCTATATCCGGCACGGTGCTGACCAAATATGCAGAACCCGGAGAGCTGGTTACCCGCGGCACACCACTGTACAAGATCGCCAACCTCAAAGCGCTCAAGCTAAAGGCATATGCCAATGCAATAGACCTTCAAAAAGTGGCTATTGGTGATACGGTAACTGTTCTGATTGACAAAGATGAAGAAGAGTACACAGAGATACCCGGCCTAATTACCCATATATCAGATGAAGCGGAGTTTACTCCCGAAAACATACAAACCCGGGAAGAGCGTACCACCCTCGTCTATGCCATAGATGTGATGGTAACCAATAACGACGGGAGGTTGAAAATAGGCATGCCGGGAGAAGTTCGCTTTCAACATTAAAACCACGTAAAATGGCAGCGATTGAAGTAAATAATATCTCGAGGGCTTACGGACAGGTTCAGGCTCTTGATGCCGTATCACTTTCCGTGGAGTACGGAGAATTGTTCGGACTTATAGGCCCGGACGGAGCCGGTAAATCCACTCTCTTCCGGATACTGACCACCCTCCTGCTGGCTGATAAAGGGCAGGCTACGGTAGCAGGGCACGATGTTGAGAAAGCCTACCGTCAAATCAGGAAACAGGTCGGTTACATGCCGGGCAGGTTCTCGCTTTATCAGGATTTGACCGTGGAAGAGAACCTGAAATTCTTCGCCACCATATTTAACACCACTGTAGAAGAGAACTATAACCTGATCAAAGACATCTACGAGCAGATAGAGCCTTTCAAAAAAAGGCCTGCGGGCAAACTTTCCGGTGGCATGAAACAAAAACTAGCACTAAGCTGCGCGCTGATCCACAAGCCTAAGGTATTGTTTCTGGATGAGCCTACCACCGGTGTGGATGCAGTAAGTCGTCAGGAATTCTGGGACATGCTCAAAAGCCTTAAAGCAAAAGGTATAGCTATCCTCGTCAGCACACCGTACATGGATGAGGCCGGTATGTGCGACAGGATTGCGTTGATCCAAAATGGCAGGATACTGCAAACTGACACCCCCGGTAAAATTGTAGATAGCTATCCCAGTCCACTGTACGCCATCAGGTCGGGCAATAATTATGAGTTGCTGAAAATACTCCGCGACATGGACTATACAAGGAGTGCTTTGCCTTTCGGCGAATATTTGCACCTGGCAACACACGCCAATGTCAGCATCGATGAAATTATCAGTTCGCTGGACCCGGCAGACTACCCTGACCTTGAAGTCCGGCCTATAGAACCTGATATAGAAGACCTTTTCCTTGAATTAAGTCGTGAAGTTTAACCCTGCCGATATGCAAGCCTATTCAATAGAAGTCGATCATCTGACCAAAAAATTCGGACAATTCACAGCAGTGGATCAGATCAGCTTTAAGGTGGCCAAAGGTGAGATCTTCGGTTTTCTTGGCGCCAACGGAGCCGGAAAGACCACCGCCATGCGTATGCTAACAGGCCTGAGCAAGCCTACTTCCGGTTCAGGAATGGTCGCCGGGTTTGATGTCATACATGATTATGAAAAGATCAAAACCCGCATCGGGTACATGTCTCAAAAGTTCAGCCTGTATGAAGACCTTACCGTAAAGCAAAACATCCGGTTTTTCGGTGGCATTTATGGCCTGTCCAAACAGGAGATCCGGCAAAAGACGGATGCTATCCTGCATGATCTCAGGCTTTCGGAAGTAGCCTCCAAACTGGTTGCCTCGTTGCCTCTGGGCTGGAAACAACGGCTGGCATTTGCCATTTCCATGGTTCATGACCCCGACATTGTATTTCTCGATGAGCCTACCGGAGGTGTCGACCCTATGGTAAGGAGAGAGTTTTGGGAGGCCATTTATGAAGCCGCCGGGCACGGCCGCACCATCTTCGTTACCACACATTACCTCGATGAGGCCGAATACTGCGACCGGGTATCGATCATGGTTGCGGGGAAAATCGAAGCGCTGGATACCCCGGCCAACCTGAAGAAGCAATTTGGTTCACAAACCATGAACGATGTATTCCTAAAACTTGTCCGCTGATCCGGATATGAAAGCAAGTGACTATTAACAACAGTATCAAACGGTTTAAACCATGAACATGATCAAAGTTTTTCGGGCATTCATTCAGAAAGAGATCTACCACATCCTCAGGGACAGGCGCACACTGCTCATTTTATTTGGCATGCCGGTGGCGCAGGTATTGATATTTGGCTTTGCCGTAACCAATGAGTTCAAAAATGCCAATATCGATATTCTCGACCATGCTAAAGACCAAACCTCCTCAAAGCTGGTAAGGCATATGACCAGCTCCGGCCACTTCAATGTTAACAGGATGCTTGTATCCGAAAAGCAGGTAGAGGAAGGGTTCAGGAGTGGCAAAACGGATCTTGTTATGGTTATCCCCACCGATTTCAGCAAAGACCTGTACACTTATGACCCTGCCCAGGTACAGTTGATCGCCGATGGATCAGACCCTAATATGGCCAATGCGCTTGTGCAATATGCCAGGGTCATGATCAATGACTTTCAACAGCAGGAGTATAAGGAGCCTGCTAACCCATACCAGGTAAACATTGAAACCCGTATGCTGTACAACCCGCTTCTGGAAAGCGCCTATAATTTCATCCCCGGAACTATTGCCCTCATCCTGTTGATCATATCCGCCATGATGACCTCACTTACGATAGCGAGGGAAAAAGAACAAGGCACCATGGAGATCCTTTTGGTATCCCCCCTTCCTCCCTTGCTCATTATCCTGGGCAAAGTGGCGCCATATGCCATCCTTTCATTTATCGATGCCGTTCTGATCCTGGTCATGGGGTACTTTATTTTTGGAGTACCTGTTACCGGAAGCCTCGTGTTACTGCTATGCCTGTGCATGGTCTATGTAATCACTGCACTTTCACTGGGCACACTGATATCCACCACCTCAGAAACCCAGCAGGACGCCATGATGAAATCACTCATTGGGCTGCTGATGCCTTCAACACTGCTTTCTGGTTTTATCTTTCCCCTCACCAGCATGCCCGAAGTACTGCAATACATCAGCCATATTATTCCGGCCACCTACTTTATAGAAATACTCAAAGGAATAATGCTTCGTGGTGTAGGTCTGGAATACATCATTTTCGAAGTAAGTGTATTGCTGTTTATGATCGTGGCCTTTCTCACCCTGACCTGGAAGAAGTTTAAAATACGTCTGGAATGATTTTAACATTATAAGCATGAGAACATTATTCTTTCTAATACAAAAAGAGTTCCTCCAGATAATGAGGAACAAAACAATACTGATCATGATGACAATACTGCCCATCTTTCAGCTTATTGTGTTGTCAAATGCCGCTACCAATGAAGTAAAAGAAGTGAAGATCATACTGCTGGATCACGACCTGAGCGAAACCTCACGTGCTTTAACCCGCAAAATAATGGCCAATGAGCACTTCAGGCTGATCGATCAATTATTTAGTAAAGAGCAGGCCCTGGAAAAGATGCAGGCCAATGAGGCCGATATTATTCTTGAGGTACCGGGCAATTTTGAAAAGGAGTTTGTAAGAGGCGAAAAGCCGGCCATGCAAATGCTGGTCAATGCCATTAACGGCCAGCAGGCTACTGTCGGCTCAGGTTATTTGAGAAATATCATAAACACATATAACCGTGACATCTTTAGTGAAATACACTGGATGCCACGCCCTGCCACCAGCCATAGCGGTATTGATGTCAGCTCAAGGTACTGGTACAACCCACTGCTCAGGTACACAGATTTCATGGTACCGGGGATTCTTGCAGAGCTTACCGCACTTCTTACCATCGTGCTTACAGCCATGAATGTGGTCAGGGAAAGGGAAATAGGCACCATTGAACAGGTCAACGTAACGCCTATTAAAAAGTGGCAGTTTATTATCGGTAAGCTTGTACCGTTTCTTTGCGTCGGTATGTTTATCATGACGGTAGGCCTTACCGTTGGGAAAATAGTTTTCGACATACCTATGGTCGGCAGCCTCGGCCTTTTATTTGTTTACGCCTTCATCAACCTCATAGCCGTGCTGGGCTTTGGATTGCTTATCTCCAACTTTGCCGACACCCAGCAACAAGCCATCTTCGTTGCATTCTTTTTCATCCTGATCTTCATCCTCATGAGTGGCCTGTTCACCCCTATCGACAGCATGCCGACCTGGGCGCGGTACCTCACGAAGGCCAATCCTCTGGCACACTTCATTGCCGTATCCAGAAAAGTACTCATGAAAGGCAGTGGTTTCTTAGACCTTACCTCAGAGTTTATTTACACCACCATTTTGGCAATCATCTTCAATGCAGCAGCCATTTGGAGCTATAAAAAGCAGGAATGATATAAAAAATAAATAT
>NZ_SMLW01000623.1 GCF_009711405.1 Fulvivirga kasyanovii
TAGGAATGTACGTTTTTTAATTCGCGTATTCATATATGAATATATAGGACATCCTTGATAATCGTTTTAGAGAAAGCGCCTTTTGAAAAACTAGAGGCATCAGTTTTAACTTATTATTGGAAACCAAGGTCTCAAAAATTGACAACTTGTTCGAAGAATGGGGTTTCAGGATCGGCCTTGTAATCCCCTCAATTGGATATTTTGGGACAATGTAAGTACATTTTAATTAAGGTTTGACCTGCTTTAATCTTATACCTGCTTGCTTTCCAAGTAGAGCCTCTCACATCTGACTAAAAAAATATAGCAAGCCCCTACATATGCTTCAACTTCTGCATCACCTTATTGGCAAACACAAAGGCATCAAATTCCTTTACACCTGTGTCCATGAGGTCATTTTTATTTCCTTCCCAGAGCTTCTCACCTTTATAAAGAAACATGATATTTTCACCTATCCCCAGCACGGAATTCATGTCGTGGGTTACTACTATGGTAGTAATGTTATATTCCTCAGTGATCTCTAAGATGAGATCATCGATCAAAATGGAAGTCTGAGGGTCCAGCCCCGAGTTAGGTTCATCGCAGAAGAGGTAATGGGAGTTGTTGACAATGGCCCGGGCAATACCCACACGTTTCTTCATACCCCCACTGATTTCAGACGGCATTTTATGGTTCTGTCCGGCAAGGCCAACACGCTCCAGGCAAAAATTAACCCTGTCCAGCTTCTCACCTTTAGGCATTTTGGTGAGCACATCCAGGGGGAACATCACATTTTGCTCCACAGTTTTTGAATCAAACAAAGCACCTCCCTGAAAAAGCATGCCGATTTCGCGCCTGATTTCTGTTTTGAGGTCACGGTTGGCATGTGTAAACTCTTTATCATCAAAATATACCAGCCCTTCATCCGGTGGTATCAAACCTACTATACACTTCAACAGCACACTTTTACCCGTACCGCTCGACCCGATGATCAGGTTAGGTTTGCCTTTTTGAAAGGTGCCACTGATACCTCTCAGTATCTGTTTGTCTCCAAATGATTTATGTATATTCTCTATCCTTATCATTGTATTATAAAAGCAATTGGGCCAATAAATAATCAGCAAGCAAAATAGCAATTACACTTTGAGTAACTGCAGAAGTGCTGGCCCGTCCTACTTCCAGTGCCCCTCCTGTAGTATAATAGCCCTTAAATGAAGATATTGAAGCAACCAGAAAAGCAAAGACAAACGACTTGATCAGTGCAAAAGTCACGGTATATTCGTTAAAGTCAAACCGGATTCCATAAATATACTGGGTGGGTGTGATAACCCCCGTAAGCAGTCCGGCCAGGTAGCCACCAAAGATTGACAGCAGCCCTGCAATGATCACCAGCATTGGGTACATAAGTACAGAACCCAGTATTTTAGGTAGCACCAGGTAAGACGCCGAGTTAATACCCATTACCTGCAAGGCATCGATCTGCTCCGAGATTCTCATAGTACCCAACCCACTGGCCATACTTGATCCCACTTTTCCGGCATAGATCACTGCTATAATGGTAGGCGCCAGTTCCAGGATAGTCATATCCCTTACTACAAGGGATATCACATAATTGGGGATCAACGGGCTTACCAGGTTATAAGCAGTTTGGATGGTCGTAACCGCCCCGATGAAAAAAGAAACCAGGGCCACAAGAAATATGGAACCAATCCCTATCGAAACACATTCATCAATGGTTAGCTTAAAGTAAGTTTTGAAACTTTCCCGGTTAACGAAAAGAGAGCCTAAAAAAATAAAATACTTGCCAATAGTTTCCATTAATTCTCTAAAAGGTTATCGCGTTCAGGCTTTAAATTTCTACCTTTAATCCACTCATTGCAAAAAGATAGTAATATTATGATTAATGGTTTGGCTTTAAAAATGTTTTCATAAAAAAAACAAATTGTACAAATAGAAAATGAGCAGATTAGTAGTAATTACAGGTGGTACAAAAGGTATAGGAAGAGCGCTTGTGGATATTTTTTCTGAAAATGGATTTGACATCATTGTTTGTTCCCGTAATCTCGATGACCTCAATGTGTTGAGGGATGAAGTGCAGGAGAAATATAGCAATAAGGTTCACATCATGAGAACCGACATGGCCGATAAAGCTGAGGTAGATTATTTTATAAAATTCATACACGCCCAGGAAGGGAACGTGGAGGTGCTGATTAACAATGCAGGGTTGTTTGTGCCGGGGAAGATCCATAAAGAAGAAGACGGAGTACTCGAGCAAATGATTGAAACCAATCTTTATAGCGCTTATTATATGACCAGAGGGCTGATAAAGAAAATGAAAAAGGCAAAAACAGGCCATATTTTCAATATGTGCTCCACGGCTTCATTCATGCCTTATGTCAACGGAGGGTCATATTGCATATCCAAATTTGCCCTGTTGGGAATGTCTAAAGTACTGAGGGAAGAGATGAAGGAGCACGGCGTGAGAGTGACCGCAGTGATGCCCGGCGCCACCTACACCGCAAGTTGGGAAGGAGCAGACCTCCCGGAAGACCGGTTCATGAAATCCGAGGATGTAGCCGCCGCCATCTGGAACGCCTTTGAAATGTCTGACAGAACGGTGATTGAAGAAATTGTAATGCGCCCTCAATTGGGAGACATTTAGTAGTTCACAGTTTATAGTTCATTGTTGTTGAAATGAGGTGAAACCTTTCGGGTATGTGGAATCGTTAAACCCGTAAGTGTTGGGGGATTGGTTACCAGTAACCGACAAATAGTAAACAGTAAATTGAAAACTGTAAGCGGGCTGTGTTAAAGATCCGGGATATTAAATATTTCCACGACACTAAACTATCCCCTCAAGGGGATTATAGGGGTGTCTAACCAGAACAGTGAACTGTAAATTAAGAACTGTGAACAGTAGATTGAAAAAATTAACTTTGCAGAAACAGATCAGGAAGAAGTGAATACAGAAATTATCAGGACCAAACAGTATTGTAACAGTCTGGCGTCATATTCCAGGAGGAAAACCCGTGTAGTGAATATTGGAGGAGTACCCATGGGGGGGGATTACCCGATCCGGGTGCAGTCGATGACTACGGTGGATACCATGGATACTATGGGCTCTGTAGAGCAGGTTATAAGGATGGTAGATGCTGGATGTGAGTATGTGCGGATAACAGCCCCGAGCATCAAAGAAGCCCAGAACCTGGAAGAGATTAAAAAGGAATTGCGCAAGAGAGGTTATACAGTGCCTTTGATTGCGGATATCCATTTCACACCCAATGCTGCAGAACTTGCCGCACGGATTGTAGAGAAAGTAAGGGTGAACCCCGGCAACTACGCCGATAAAAAGAAATTTGAGCAGATCGAGTATACTGACGAGTCTTATAATGCTGAACTCGACAGGATCAGGGAGAAATTCACTCCACTCGTTAAAATATGTAAAGAGTATGGCACGGCCATGCGCATAGGCACTAACCATGGTTCTTTATCTGACAGGATCATGAGCCGCTATGGTGATACCCCGCTGGGCATGGTAGAGTCAGCCCTGGAGTTCCTCAGGATCTGCAATGACCTGGACTATCATGATATCGTACTTTCCATGAAAGCCAGCAATACCCAGGTAATGGTGCAAGCTTACAGGCTTTTGGTAAACAAACTGGAGGAGGAAGGCCTGCAACCCTATCCATTGCACCTTGGAGTTACAGAAGCCGGAGAAGGCGAGGATGGCCGCATCAAAAGCGCAGTGGGCATTGGTGTATTGCTTGAAGATGGATTAGGTGATACCGTTCGTGTTTCATTGACCGAAGAGCCTGAACTGGAAGCTCCGGTGGCAAAGACCATGGTAGACCGCTATAACAACCGTGTCGGCCATGCCGCAATTGAACCGGTTAATGAAAACCCTGTAGATCCTTTTAGCTACAGCAGAAGGCATACCCATGAAGTAGCCAACGTAGGTGGACAAAATGTACCGAGAGTAATCGCCGATATCAGCAGACTCGAAACGGATGACTATAAAGACCTGAAAGGTATTGGCCATTTTTATCTTCCCGAACCAGACAAGTGGAGGATGAATGATCTTGGAGCTGATTATGTCTATTCTGGCAACAGTCCCGTGCAGTTTATGCTACCCAATGGTTTGAAAGAGATACTGGATTACAGTGCCTGGCAGGAATCTACCGATAAACTCAACAAAGTTCCTCTGTTGACAGTTGATGAATATCTTGCTGGTGGTTCAAAGCATGGTGAGATCAATTTCTTGAAACTTCAATTGGCTGATCTGAATGAAAAATTACTGCCGGCTTTAAAGGAAGACCGTACTGCGGTAATTATACTGGAGACACAGAATGAACACGGAATGGCTGAGCAAAGAAGGGCCTTCTTTAAGCTGATCAATGCGGAGGCAGACATTCCGGTAATTATAAAAAGGAGCTACCCTGACCTTACGGATGACCAGCTTCAGATCTATGCAGCTACCGACATGGGTGGGCTGTTGATTGACGGGCTTGGAGACGGTGTAATGCTGGGAACAGAACATGCAGGCGAGGGCAGGAGCAAAGAGCAAATGTTGAACCTTATCGGTAACTATAATAATACCGGCTTCGGTATACTACAGGCAGCCAGAACGAGAATGACCAAAACGGAATACATCTCTTGTCCTTCATGTGGCAGGACGCTGTTTGATTTACAGGAGACCACCGCTATGATCCGCAAAAGGACCGACCACCTGAAAGGTGTTAAGATCGGGATCATGGGGTGCATCGTAAATGGCCCCGGTGAGATGGCCGATGCGGATTACGGATACGTAGGGTCCGGCAAAGGTAAGATCACTTTATATAAAGGTCAGGATGTGGTGAAGCGGGGAGTACCGTCAGAAAGGGCGGTAGACGAATTGATCGGAATTATCCGCGAAGGTGGTGACTGGATAGAAAAAGAAGAGGCATAAAAGCTTATAATTATGAATAATGAGAGCAAAATGAGAGAAGACAGCCATAAAAATTCATTGAAAGACTATTTCTCGCTGGGAGAAGTATTTGGGTATTTTTTTAGAAAAAAAGACCCTTCACGACCATCCAGCTTTAACCTGAAAATGATGCACGGGATCAATAAAATTTCCATGCTCATATTTCTCATCGCCATAATAGTTTTAATCGCCAGACATCTGTTTTAATGGATATAGAAAACTTTCGTGACATCTGCATTAAAAAAGCCGGTGTAACCGAGGAATTTCCCTTCGATAATCAAACCCTTGTGTTTAAAGTAATGACTAAGATGTTTGCCCTGGTTGATGTAGACCTTTTTGAAAGTGCAAACCTCAAGTGTGACCCCGAAAGAGCAGTACAGCTTAGGGAGCAGTATGCCGGCATCAAGCCCGGTTACCACATGAACAAGAAACACTGGAATACGGTAATGATGGACGGAAGTGTTCCTGATCCGCTTATTGTTGAGCTTATCGATCACTCCTACGATCTGGTAGTGGCCGGGCTAACCAAGAAACTGAGAGATGAACTGGATATGTATAACAATACTACTAAATTGTAAGCGTTAGACTATTTTCGTCTTTTTCTCTTTAACTTATGATTTTTTCAATCTACCTTTGAAGTTTGGTAAGAACTATGCTTAAATGGCTTATAATCATAGATTTTAGTATGGTTAAGCGCCTGTTTGATTTTTTTGCATGATAAAAACACATCACCTCATAGCTGGCATAATCCTCTTTTGCGCAATTCAGGCCTGTACTGAAAGAGCGATCTGTCCTGCTTATCAAAGCGCCTTTATCCATGATAAGGAGGTGCTTGAGAGGCATTTCAGCTATTTTGGTGAGGACTCCATGCCTAAGGTAATGGAAGCAAGCAAAGACAAGTTCCTGATCATCGAGCCGATGTCTTACCGCAAAAAGCTCAGGAGCCTCCAGACCATTCCTATGGAGGATGTCTACCCCCAGGAAGATGACTCACTTGCCTTTGAAGACGAATTCTACCTTGCAGAACGCGAAGGATATGATTCCACTGCCGTTATTTCTGTAGATACCCTTGAGGCTACAGCGGCAGACAGCGTATATATGATCTCGCTGAAAAAGGAGAAGTTCAATATAGATCAGGAGTTGTATCTATGGTACCTGCGTGAGTACCTCGTATACCCTGATGTAAGGCTTGCCAGACAGGAAGCAGCAGAAGCGAGTGCTATGGAAGCGAAAAAAGAGAAAAAGAAGAAAGGCTTCTTTGGCTTCTTCAAAAACCTCTTTAAGAAGAAAGATAAGTCCGACAGTACCAATTTTGATGTAGAAACCTCAGCTACAGAACTCAATCAGGAAGAACCTAAAAAGAAGAAAGGGCCGTTTGGGTTCCTGAAGAAGGATAAAAAGAACAAAAAGGAGAAAGCCCCCAAAGAAGAGGAAGACGATCAGCCCTCGGCCCCGCCGCCATCTGAGGAAGAAGATGATGGTGAAGATGATTTCTGACCTGTGAGATAGATTCCACATTTGTGAAAATCGATCCTCAAAGCACCTGGTTTGATGATGCTTTTAAGCCTCTCAAGGCATATTCAATGCCTCCATACCCCTTTATAGCCCCACTGTAAAGTACTCATTTTCAAAAGGTATTTAAAAATAGTGTTCCGATTACTCAATTCTCAAAATTCCTTCGGTTAACAGGCCGCTCTGGCATTGTTATTTTACTCTATTGAGTGATTTTGATTAACCATTCCCATTTGGCTTACATCAAGCCTGATATCAGCCGGTTTTTAAATTTTTAACACTTAAAATCACTTGTTATGAAAATATTTATGTTTAAGATACGCAATATGTTTTTACCGTTGCTGGCAGCTTTACTACTTGTAGGTTTTACCAGTTGCGATGACGACGATGATACCCCCATAATTGATGATGAGGTTGGTACTATTGCCGATGAGGTAGAGGAAGACCTGGATTTTACTATTTTGGCAGATGCCCTTGAAAAGTCAGGACTGGAGTCAGAGCTGGATGGGGATAACAACTATACGTTGCTGGCCCCGCCGGATGAGGCTTTTATTGATGCCGGTATTACTAACCTGGACAGGTTCACTGCCGAAGAGCTGGCTGCTATATTGAGATATCACCTGATAGCGGATGAAGTATATTTTAACGAGTTCAATGAAGGTACACTGGAAACCCAAAATGGTAATATTTATTTTGGAATTGCTTCTAACCGCTTTTTTATCAATGGTGATGCGCAGTTTTTACAAATTAATTTTCAGGCTACCAATGGTGTAGTTCACACCATTGATGAAGTGCTTATGCCACCGGAGCGTGATATAGCCGGTATAGTGACCAATGAAAGTGACCTTTCAACTCTTGAAGAGGCTGTTAATAAAGCAGGGCTGGCGGATGAATTGGCTGACGCAGGTCCTTATACACTTTTTGCACCAACCGACCAGGCATTTGAGCAGTATTTCAATACGATGGAAATAAGCGGACTTGAAGAATTGAGCAGTGCTCAGCTTACAGATATCCTTAAATATCACATTGTAAGCAGCCGTATGTTCTCACCCGATCTGGAAGCAGGCGCTCAGGAAACGCTGCAAGGCAATACATTCAGGATTATTTTTGACTATAACACCATTGTCAGGGACAATAATGATATGACCGATGATGCTGTGGTTTCGCAGTTTAATCTTATCGCTACCAACGGGGTAGTGAACAAGATCAATAGAGTACTTGTGCCTGATAACAACCAATAACCTAGTTTTAAGGTAAAATGGGCAGGGTATTCATACCGGCCCATTTTTGTTAGATTTGTCGCAAACGTTTACGGCAGATTTGCGTTATAAGTTATAAGATAAAACCTTTAGAAGAAATGTTAAAATCGCCCCTTTTTATACTTCTTTTAATTTTTGTTGTGCCTATAGATATTATGGCTCAGGAGGATAAACTCAAGGGCCCAAAGGCCAAAAACCTTAAAGCCTGGGAAAGAAAGGCCGCAATAACTACAACTATTGAAGAAAACAGACCTGCACCCACTGGCCCATCAGCTAAAAACACAAAGGCCTGGGATACAAAACATGGTGATTTACAAAATAAAGTTACCATTGAGGTAGCAGAAAAAGATCAGATGCACGGAGTAAGGGCCAAAAACGATAAAGTCTGGGAAGATGAAAGTTTTTCCGGCCAACAGAAGGTGCCGCGTTATATAGCACCTGTTCTGATTCTTCTGTTGCTTGGCCTATAGCTTATTTGTAACCGGGAATATTCAGGCCCAGTACTATATCCTTTCTGGCAACCCATAATTCTCCCTCTTGCTCTAACGTGAGTAGCCCTGAACCTCCTCTTGGAGATGCACTCAGGTGGCTTTCCTGTAACAACGGATCACCCTTAAAGTGCCAGGTGTCAATGTAGTAGGCATTCAGATCAGGTTCTTTGATAGTAGGGTGGATGTGTGCAGGGTTTGATCCGCTGGGATATGATCCGGGCTTTAGCGTGTAGAAAGTATATTTCCCATCAGCTCCGGTTTTTATCCAGCCGCGGATATAGCCATGTCGTTTGGCCCAGCCTTCCTCATCTCCACGGGTAGGGTAAATCCCTTCCTGGTTCGTATGGTAAATATATAATATCACATCACGGGCGGGTGTCTTGCCATCCTTGTGGTAAACGATTCCGGTGACTTTAATTTTCTGGCCCTGATTGTCAAAGCCCGGAAGTGTATCTGAGGAGGTTAAAATCTTATCGCCATACTCATGTAAAGCCTCGCATCCTTCGCATGGTCCGCCAACAGGGCCGGAAGATTTTGTTATGCTTTCGGTAGTTTCTTTTTGCTGGGCATTGCAGGCAGCCAAACAGTGAATAGTCAGTAAGATAAAGAGTAAAGTTCGCATAGCTTAGAATATTGATTTGACAGTCAATTTACCCAAAAACAGGGGTTATTGCCATGTAGTCTGTGCTATGCAGGCTGCTGTCTGGCCGCCGGAATGCGAGTTGTTAAAGTTTATCTGTTAGTTCTTCCAGTTCATCTAGCTTTTTCTTTCTCTCTTCCAACGTAGGCAGTACCAGCTCTACAAAATCCCTGACCTGCACGCTTTCTGCCTTACCAAAAGCATCTCTGTATTGGGCGATCATTTGCTCATGTATTTCTTCTGTAGCCTCAATGTAGTCATTCGTGGCTTCCTCCATGTTACCAGACCTGAGTTTCTCCACCAGCTTTTGAGTATTTTCCCCGGTTGATTGGGGCAAGGCTACCGGCGTACCCTTAGTGATTTCTTCAATCTGGCTGTTCAGGTTTTTATGAAGGGTTACCGAATTGCTGGCAAATTCCTTGACAGGTTCTGCAACCTGGCTACTTTGTTCAACGGTTTTGCCATACTCCTGGAGCATCAGGCTAAATGCATAAGATTCTACCAGGAACTCTACATCTTCCTCAAGGGATTCTGCTATCTTTTCATCGTTGGCTTCTTCAGCCTGCTCTTCCGTTTGCTCTTCATTGGTGCCCGTATTGCACCCGGTGAGCAATGGAAATATAAGAGCGAATAAAAATATAAGTGGAGCCTTCATAATACAGGAACTTTAATTGTAAATCATTTCTGTATTGATAACAGGTCAATTTATCAATTGTTTGCCAAGTCTGAGAGGCAAAATTTAATGATAGATTCTCTTTTGAACAGCCCCACCTAAAAGGGATCAAGCTGAATTTCTGGGGAGCTCCTAAATTTTTTATCTCTTTGCTGACAGACAGTTGTTAATAGCACTTGGCAAAAGCAGTTGGCAAACGGGCATAATATAACAATAAGCGCGGATTACTAATTTTCAGTCGCAAGTTTCGCATTACTTGTTTTACTTTCCAATGCATTTACTCCACAGGTTGCCTGATTCCCTAAAAGCACTTTTTGATGAGTTTTTCGTCCATCTCACTTTGCTTCATACCAAGCTCCACCGCTTTTCGAGTGTCATCGCAGGCCTTTTGCTTTTTATTGGTTTGCAGGTAAACCAAAGCCCTGAAATAATAACCGAGATAATATTTAGGCAAACCTTCCAGGCCTTTGTTGAGATCTTTCAGCGCCTGCTCAGGGTTATTGGAAAGATAGTGGCTGTATCCCCGGTTAATATAAGTGTAAGATTCTTCCGGAAGAATTTTAAGAGCCTCATCAAATGCTGCTATGGCGGAATCATACTGTGCTGCCTGAAAATGGCTCAGGCCTTTGTTTCTCCATGCCTCAGCATTTTCCGGATTTAACTCGAGCACCTTTCTCCAGTCGGCCAGAGCCTCCGGCCATTGGCGAAGCTCGCTGTAAAGTACTGCCCTTCTGAAAAAGATCTCTTCATTGGTCGAGTCAAGGGCAATATAGCCGTTGTACTGGTTTATAGCTTCCGGATAATTTTCTTTTTGCGTATAAATAAGTCCTGAATAAAGGTAAGGCCACTTGAGATCACTGTCTTTTTCCTGCGCGATCTGATAGTAATAGAGGGCGCTGTCAATATTTTGAACCTTATAATGCACATTGGCGAGATTAAAATAGGGCTTATAGCTTGCCGGGTCGAGGTTCCTTGCTTGGTGCAACAGTTTGAGGGCATCGTGAAGCAAGCCGATCTCCAGGTAGGTGAGGGCCAGATCGGTCAGGGTCTGGCTGCTGACTTTAAGCTCAAGCGCTTTGCGGAACTCTTCTATGGCATCGTGCCTTCTCAGTTGGCGGGAACGGATCACCCCTTTGAGGTGATGGATATCCGCTTGATCACTTTTATATTTGTTAAGCCTGTTTTGCTCCTCAGCCAGTTCTTTCTGTGTCAGTTGTTTGCTTTGTATCTTTTCCTGGGCCTGTACCTGATAGTTATCGTTGATGTCAAGGGCTACGTTGGCAAACTGGATCGCGGTGTGGTAATCCTTTCGCTGCTCATAGATCTCGGCCAGTCGCATGGCAGCCGTGAAGCTTTGAGGATAAACCACCAGTATCTCCCTGAAGCGCTCGGCAGCCATAATTGTATCACCCTTAAGCAGGGACTCCTCCGCCTTTATCAGAAGCTCTGCCTTCTGTTGCGAACTGGCAGCCAAAGGCATGATTAGCGTTATAAGTATCAGTAAATATTGTTTTACAGCAAGTTTCATAAGCAAATGTTTATAGCGCCAACCACAGAAGACCCGTATTCTTCAAATATAGAACACCTAGTCGAAAAGTGAGTAGTTGCCAAACTGGTCTGCGGGGGCCATTGGCTTGATGAGGCCGGCGCCCTCATTGTTGAGGTCGCTGATCCGGGGAGAAACCGAGTAGCTTCCCATTTGATCGGAAGGATAAGGTTGGAGCAGTTCAAGCAGCTTATCCTCAGGTGTATTGGTGTCGAGCCAGAGCTTTTCAGCTTCCGGGTTAAGCACCGCAGGCATCCTGGCGTTCACCTCAGAAACAATGCTATTGGCTGGTGTGGTAATGATCTTGAAAGTGTGTACTACATTTTCTTCATCGTCTTCAAATTCCTCCCAAATGCCTGCAAAAGAGACGGTTTGGTCATTGCCAAAGATAAAACGATAAGGCACCTTGCCCTTTTTGCTGATCCTTTTCCAGTCGTAGAAACCGTCTGCCGGTACAATGCAGCGGCTCTGCAAAAGCGCCTTGTGAGAAGATACTTTCTGCGTAAGGGTTTCTTTTTCTGCTACGATCAGCTTGGAGCTGATCGTTTTGTTTTTGGATCGCTCAGGCAACTGCCCCCAATAGAAGAAAGATAAACCCTTGCTATCCTGGGTGACTATGGGCAAAACCTGAGTAGGAGCAGCGTTATACCGTGGTTTATACCGTTCAGGCACATCAATATTGAACCTTTCACTAAGTACTTCTGCTTCCGCCGTAATAGTATATCTGTCTCCCATACTACGAATGTAGCAAAATTCTCTTTTAGAGGCAGACAGTTCGATCAATTTTGGTGTTCATCAGATTATAAATTACAGATAGCCAGGCATGGTCATAAGGAGAGTGAGTACTGTATATTTTGATGTTTATTAGCCCCTTCAAAGCAAAACCACCAGGCATACCCATTCACGCAGTCCTCCACCCCCGCAGTCATCCTGACGCCGGGAAAGACCTACCTAAGTAGATTGCTGCTTACATTCAGCTATCGCAAAAAACTGGAGTTAACTACTAGCTGTCGTTGGCACCCTACAAATCACCCCTCTACAAAATTCAAAGCCCGCTTTTCAGACCAATAAAGGCCTTCTTTATTAAACTCAGTAAAGCCCACATGTCCACCGCGCTCCGGCATTTCGAATATCACATGCTCATGGCCCTTCAAGCGGTCGGCAGGGTAGCACTCCTCAGAAAGAAAAGGATCATTTTTCGCATTGACGATCAGCGTTGGAATGCTGATATCATCCAGGAAGTTGATGGAGCTACAAGCACTGTAATAATCAAGTGCATCCTTGAAGCCATGTAATGGAGCCGTATAGTTATCATCAAAATCCTTGAGCGTTTTGATGTTTTTCAGTTTTTCCGTTTCGAGCACATCAGGCATTACGGCCGCCTTGGAAATGATCTTTGCTTTCAGGTTGTTTAAAAACCTTCTTGAATATACAAAGTTAGAGGCCTCAGATATTTTCACACAGCTCGTATAGAGGTCAAGAGGTACGGAGAACGCTACGGCCTTTTTGATTTGAGGTAATATATTCTTACCCTGTTCTCCCACATATTTCAGTGTAAGGTTGCCGCCCAGGCTAAAGCCTATGAGCGATATACTTTTATAACCCCTGGTAAGGGCGTGTGCAATAACATGGTCAAGGTCGTCGGTGGCACCGCTGTGGTAGAACCTGAGCTGTTTGTTGATTTGGTCGCTGCATCCCCGAAAGTTCCATGCCAATACATCATAGCCGTGGTTGGAGAATGCCCGTGCCATACCTTTAATATACGGCCTGGTAGAGCTCCCTTCAAGGCCATGGGATATGATGACCAGTTTATCCGATCCGTTTTGCACCCAGTCCAGGTCCAGGAAATCATCATCAGGGGTGTGGATCCGCTCCCGTTCATAAGCTACATTTTTTATTTTCCGGAACAGCGCGGGGAGTATGGTTTCCATATGGGCGGAGAAATATATGAACGGAGCTTCGTATTGCATTTTCAAGTGTATTGTTATGGTTGGGTTACCGGATTATTAATTTCATCTGCCAAAATATCCCGCTGATCATTTTTTCCAGAATCTTGGAAACCATTTAAATATTATGTCGTCTGTAGACTATGTATTAAAAAAACTCAATTAAATTCAACAAACATTGGCACCAACAAATCTAACCAAATTTCTATTCATACTATCGTTAGTATGGCTTAGTCACTACAGTCTGGCCCAGCAAAAGTACACCATTAACGGGTACACCAAAGATGCTGAAAGTGGCGAAGAACTGATTGGCGTAACAGTCTACGTCAACGAACTTAAAGTAGGAACGGCTACAAACGTGTATGGGTTTTACGCCTTGAGCCTTCCGCCGGGAGATTATACGCTCATATTCAGTTCGGTAGGTTATCAAACCGTAACCAGGCAGATCAGTTTAACCAAAAATGAAACCTATAATGTGGAGCTTCCCGTGGAAGTAACTTCACTGGATGAGATCGTGATCTCTGATGATCCTATTGATGCCAACGTAACGGACATCAGCATGAGCCGGAATGAACTTGACATAAAGCAGGTTAAAAAATTGCCGGCTTTATTCGGTGAGCCGGACATTATAAAAACCATTCAGATGATGCCCGGTGTGATCACCGCAGGAGAGGGTACTTCAAGCTTCTTTGTAAGAGGAGGCAGTGCTGACCAGAACCTGATCCTCATCGACGAAGCCCCTGTTTACGACCCATCGCACCTGTTCGGTCTGTTTTCAGTATTTAATGCTGATGTTATTAAAGACTCAGAGCTTTACAAAGGGGGGATCCCTGCGCGCTACGGAGGCAGGTTATCGTCTATTCTTGAAGTGCGGACCAAGGATGGCAACAATAAAAAGCTCGGCGGTGCGGCAGGTATTGGTACACTGGCCAGCCGGTTTATGCTCGAAGGGCCGATAAGAAAAGAGAAGAGCTCCTTCATTATATCAGGCAGACGCTCATATGCAGACTTGTTCCTGAAAGCGGCAGGGGAAGAAAACCTGGTGCACTTCTATGATGTGAATGCCAAAGTAAACTGGAAGCACAACAACAATAACAGGTTCTTTGCTGCCCTCTATTTGGGCAGGGATGTTTTTAACTTTGATGATACCTTTGGCTTTGACTGGGGTAATACAACAGGTACATTCAGATGGAACCACCTATTCAATGACCGCCTGTTTTCAAATACCTCTCTTATTGTGAGCAACTTCGATTATGCATTGGAGTTTGATGATGCCGTTCAGGGCTTTTCATGGACTTCCAACCTGCAGGAGTTCTCCTTTAAGGAAGACCTGAATTATTACCTCAATACCAGAAACGAACTCCAGTTTGGCTATCACCTGACGTACCGAAGGTTTTCACCGGGTAAGATATCCCCAACTTCCGATGCCTCTATATTTGATACTCAGGAGATCCAGAATGACTATGCCCTTGACCATTCGATCTATATTGGAAATGAGCAACGTCTGACCGACCGGCTTACGTTGTCATACGGAGCGAGATTATCGATATTCCAAAACGTAGGGAAATCAGATGTTTACCTTTACGAAGACCCTCAGGACAATATAGATATAGTTCGTACTGATACTTTGCATTATGATCACCTGGAGACAATCAAAACTTATGTCAATATAGAACCCAGATTTGCTGCGAGGTTTATGATCAACCCACAAAGCTCATTAAAGGTGTCGTACAACAGAATGGTGCAAAATACCCATTTGATATCCAGTGGTACAGTGCCTATTCCGTTCAATACCTGGAGCCCGAGCAACTACTACCTCAAACCCCAGCTTGCGGATCAGGTGGCAATAGGATATTTCAGGAATTTTAAAGACAATACCCTGGAGTTTTCTGTGGAGTCCTATTACAAAGACATCGACAATGTAACTGACTTTGCCGATAACGCCCAGCTTTTCTTCAACCGCGATTTGCCCACTGAGTACAGGCAGGGAGATTCCTGGTCGTACGGATTGGAGTTGATGTTACAAAAGAAGGAGGGAAGGTTTACCGGTTTTGCCAGCTATACCTGGTCTAAAACAGAGCGCAAGATTGATGGCGTAAACCTCAGCAAGCCTTTTCTGGCTAACTATGACAGAAGGCATGTGTTCAATATCGTAGGTACATATGATCTTAATGAGAAATGGTCATTTGGCGGAAGCTTTACCTACAGCACTGGAAGGCCTATTACGGTGCCCGCGGGCAGGTATAAATACGGAGATGTATACCAGGTGGATTACATCAGTGAAAGAAATGGCTATCTGCTGCCCGATTTTCACAGGCTGGACCTTTCTGCAACTCTTACACCGAGGAAAAACAAGGACAGGAAATGGAAAAGCAGTTGGGTATTCTCATTATACAATGCCTACAGCCGAAAAAATGCCTTTACCATTTACACACGCCTGCAACAGGATGATGAAGGAAATATTACCAATGGAAATGTAAAGGAGGCACGAATGATATCACTGTTCCCGGTATTGCCTTCTGTAACCTATAACATTCAATTTTAATAGTCATGAATAAAAATATACTATACTTATTGGTTTTGCTGGCCGTAGCTGTTCTCGCCGGTTGTGAGGAGACTGTTAAGCTCGAATCAGAACAAGTGGAGCCAAAGGTGGTGATAGAAGGTTTGGTCACCAATGAGAATATACAGCACTATGTAAAAGTATCACGATCAGCAGAGTTTTATTCTTCCGGCGATTTTACCGGTGTTACGGATGCAGTCATTACTGTGGAAGACGATCAGGGCAACGTTTATAATTATGTTCATAACCCATCAAGTGCTGAAAACGGAGAAGGATACTACCTTTCGGAAGATGCGTTTGCCGGGCAGATTGGCAGCACTTATACACTTACAGTTACCCTGGGTTCGGAAGTATACACGGCCACTGATATTATCAAGCCTGTAACGGCCATAGATTCACTGGAAGTTTCACTGAACGAAGAAGAATTTGATGACCCGGAAGATGAAGGCTATTTTTACGAGATACTGTTCTATGCCAAAGAGCCGCAGGATACGGAAGATTATTACCTCTTCAAGTTTTATCGTAACGATTCCCTGTTCCTGGATACGGAGACAGATATCTACTACGCCAATGATGACCTTTTGGGAGAAAGCATTGATGGTATCCCTACTGCCGGGTTTTATAAACTAGGGGACAAGGCGCGAGTGGAAATGTACAGCATTTCCCGTCAGGGCTATATATACTACAACGACCTGTATACCCTGCTCAATAGTGACGGTGGTATGTTCAGCCCCCCTCCGGCAAACCCGAGGAGCAACCTTTCCAATAATGCTCTGGGGTACTTCCAGGCCAGTGCTGTTGTAAGTGACAGCATTGTAGTCGAATAGCGGGTGCCGAACTGACTAAAACACGCAAGCGATAAAAATGTTAAGTTTTTTTAGAAAGGCTGAACATTTTTATCACTTGCGTGTCTGTTATTTGCACCCTGAGTTGCATAAAACCAATATACCAAAACACACATGTCAAAAATAATATTACAATTTTTAACCGTAGTTGCTTTATGGTGCGTCGCCCATCAACTGGTAGCCCAGCAGAAGGTAACGCTCAGCGGATATATTAACGATGCGGAAAACGGAGAGGCTCTGATCGGTGCCACTGTATTTGTGAGGGAAACCCAGAGTGGGTCTGCCTCCAATGTTTACGGCTTTTACTCCATTACTCTACCTCCCGGCCAGTATACCATCGAATATACCTATGTGGGTTACCAGCCGTTAGTGAAGGAGATCACGCTTAACGAAAACCAGAGGCTCAATGTAGAGATGACCGGTGAAAGCCAGCAGTTGCAGGAAGTGGTGATTTCCGGCGAACGGGTGGACGCCAATGTCACCAGTACCGAAATGAGTACCAATAAATTGGATATACAAACTATAAAAAAGATACCTGCCTTTTTAGGTGAGGTTGATGTACTGAAAAGTATCCAGTTGCTGCCCGGAGTGAGTACCGTAGGGGAAGGTGCTGCCGGCTTCAACGTCCGTGGAGGAGGAGTGGGGCAAAACCTGATACTCCTGGATGAAGCCCCGGTCTATAATTCATCTCACTTGTTCGGCTTCTTTTCTGTTTTTAATCCTGATGCCGTTAAGGATACCAAATTATATAAAGGTGCCATTCCTGCCCAATACGGCGGGCGTATAGCCTCACTGCTGGATGTAAGGACCAAAGAAGGTAACAGTAAGCGTTTCGAAGCCAACGGCGGGATCGGGACGGTTTTTAGCCGTCTGGCGCTGGAAGCTCCCATCGTAAAGGACAAATCTTCTTTTATTCTGGCAGGAAGGAGGTCTTATATAGACATTCTGGCCAAACCCTTCCTCCAGGACCTGGATGATGTAGGGCTGAGCTTTTATGACCTGACCATGAAGACCAACTATAACTTCGATAAAAACAACAGGCTTTACCTCTCAGGCTATTTCGGCAGGGATGTATTCAAGTTTGACGAAAACCAGGGGTTCAACTGGGGAAGCAAAACAGCCAGTTTGCGTTGGAACCATGTGTTTAATGCCAGGCTGTTTTCAAATTTTACAGCAGTGTACAGCAAGTATGATTACCAGCTAGAGTTTGGGGAAGATGCCAGAGATAGGTTTACCTGGGACTCGGACGTGACCAATTACATGTTTAAGCCGGAGTTTACTTATTTTGTCAATAACTACAATGAAGTAAGCTTTGGAGGCTCCATCATTTATTACACTTTTGAACCGGCCAATGCTGTGGGTATAAGTGACGGGGAGCGCATTGATATAAGCCTTGATAAAAAATACAATTTGGAATCTGCGGTTTACCTGAGCAACAAACATGAGCTTAACGACAGGCTTTCTGCGGAGTATGGCTTACGATACTCCATGTTCCAGTATTTGGGGCCGGGTACGGCTTATGAGTATGGAGAGGCGGTGCCTGGAGAAAGAAAACCAGTGGTTGGCGCTCGCGAGTATGACCGCTGGGAGACCATACAGAGCTATTCGAACCTGGAGCCCAGGGTTGCATTCAAATACCAGCTTAATGCCAGTAGCTCCATCAAAGGTAGCTACAACCGTATGGCGCAGTATATCCATCTCGTATCCAACACCACGGCATCTAACCCGCTGGATGTATGGGTGCCATCATCCAATAACCTGGAACCTCAGATCGGTGACCAGTTTGCCTTGGGCTATTTCAGGAATTTCGGAGAGGGCAATGACTATGAAGCTTCAGCGGAAGTATATACACGCCTGACCAAAAACCAGGTAGACTACATTGACGGGGCTGATATACTGATCAATGAATACCTTGAAGGGGAGCTGCTGAGCGGAGAAGGCAGAGCTTACGGGCTGGAGCTTTATCTGAAAAAGAATGTTGGAAACCTCAACGGCTGGATAAGCTATACCCTGGGACGTACGGAGCTGCAGGTGGAAGGTATCAACGACGGGGATTGGTATCCTACACGCTACGACCAGACCCACAACCTCAAGGTGGCTGCCTTTTATGACTTGAACGAGCGTATTTCCCTGTCAGGAAATTTCACCTTTGTGTCAGGTACACCAACTACATTCCCGACATCGAGATATGTAGTGCAGGGCATACTCATCCCTTATAATGCCGAGGGTGGACGAAATAATGTAAGGCTTGAGAGCTATCATCGTCTAGACCTGTCGCTGAGACTTGAGGGTAAGAAAATGAAAAAAGGTAAGGAAAGAAGGAATGAAGATTACTGGGTATTCTCGCTGTACAATGTGTATGGCCGTAAAAACCCTTTCTCCATTTATTTCTCTCAGTCTGATGACCGGGTAAGTCCTGGAGAAGTGATCAACACCGAAGCTAACCGCGTTTCCATAGTCGGTTCCATTATTCCTTCCATTTCGTACAATTTTAGATTTTAATAGCCATGAATATCAGAATACTTTTATCCATACTAACCATTTCCATGCTGGCCATAGCATGTGAAGATACCATTGATGTTGACCTGAAAGAGGCCGATCCTGTTTTGGTGGTAGATGCCTGGATCAATGATAAGTCGGAGGACCAGATCATCAGGCTGATGATGTCCCAACCGTATTTTGATCAGACTTTGCCTCCGGAGGTATCCGGTGCTACAGTTACTGTGACTGATAATACAGGTAAGGTCTATAATTTTACGGAGCAGGAGACTGGTGAATATGTATGGTCTCCTTCGGGTGCCGATCCTTCATTCGGAACAATAGGCAATGAGTACACTTTAAATGTGCAATTGCAGGATGGTGACAGCTATCAGTCGGTGACCACTATGAACCGGACTGCCCAGGTGGATAGCATAACCTTCACCTATGAGGAAGAGACAGCCTTTTTTCCTGAGTCCTACATTGCTGAGGTTTGGGCACGGGACCCACAGGGAGAAGGGGACAGCTACTGGATAAGAACATATAAAAACGGTGTGCTACTCACAAAGCCTCAGGAGATAAACCTGGCGTTTGATGCAGCCTTTACAGAAGGCAGCAGTTTCGATGGCATTACCTTTATAGAGCCTATCCGTCAGGGCATCAACCCGCTGGATCAGGATGAAGATGACGAGTTCCTTTCTCCTTATGAACTGGGTGACTCTGTTTATGTAGAAATACACTCTATCTCCAATGAGGCATTCTATTTCCTTACGGAGGTGGCCATCCAGACTGACAGGCCGGGTGGTTTTGGAGAATTATTTGCCCAGCCGCTGGCCAATGTGCCTACTAATATTTATGCTACGGAAAATGGCGTTAAGGATGTGGTAGGTTTCTTCAATGTGGCTGCAGTAAGTGGTAAAGGGAAAAAACTGGAAGAATAGCCAAGCGGCTTCAAGACATTTTATTAATTTCGGCATAAACCAAAACTTAATAAAATGTCTAAATTCTTTTTCAAGCTATCTATAGTTGCTTTAATACCCTTATTACTGGCTGCATGTGATCAAAAAAAGCAGGATCAGCAGGCGGTTGAGGTGGAGACAGAGCCTAAGGAAGACTCTGTCTTTAATGCTTTGCTGGATAAGTACACCACCGTAAAGCTAACTACCGACATAAGCGCGCTTACCGAAAACCAAAAGCAAATGATCCCCATGCTGATTGAAGTGGGTAAGATCATGGATGAGCTTTTCTGGTTTGAGGCCTATGGCAAAAAGGACTCATTGCTCAGCACATTAAACCATGAGGCTGCCAGCAAATTCGTAAATATCAACTATGGCCCCTGGGACAGACTGGACGGTAACAAGCCATTTATTGAAGGGGTGGGGCCTAAACCGGCAGGAGCTAATTTCTACCCTGAGGATATGACGAAGGAGGAATTTGAAGCGGCAGCCATTGAAGACAAGGCTTCGTTGTACACCTTCATCAGAAGGGATTCGGCCGGCAACCTGACTTCAATCCCTTACCATGTGATGTTTGAAGAGCAGGTGAAGAAAGCTGCAGACCTGTTGAAAAAGGCCGCAGCGCTTGCAGATAATGCAGAGCTGAAAAAGTACCTCAACCTCCGCGCAGAAGCCTTGCTCACTGACAATTACTATGAAAGTGACATCGCCTGGATGGACATGAAGACCAACCAGATCGATATCATCACCGGACCTATTGAGACTTACGAAGACCAGTTATTTGGCTATAAAGCTGCCCATGAAACCTACGTGCTTGTAAAAGACATGGAGTGGAGCAAGCGTCTGGCGAAGTACGCCGCACTATTGCCTGAGTTACAAAGAGGGTTGCCAGTGGAGGAAAAGTATAAAAAGGAAAAGCCCGGTACGGATTCTCAGCTTGCCGCTTTTGATGTGGTTTATTATGCCGGAGATTGTAATGCAGGAAGTAAAACCATTGCAGTTAACCTGCCAAATGATGAGGAAGTGCAACTTAAAAAAGGCACCAGAAGGTCCCAGTTGAAAAATGCTATGAAAGCAAAATTTGACGAGATCCTTGTCCCCATTTCCAAAGTACTAATAGACGAGGAACAACAGAAGTATATCACCTTTGATGCTTTCTTTGCCAATACTATGTTCCATGAAGTGGCGCACGGCCTCGGGATCAAAAATACTGTCAATGGCAAAGGTACGGTTAGGGAAGCCTTGAAGGAGCATGCCTCAGCGCTTGAAGAAGGTAAAGCGGATGTATTAGGACTTTATATGATTACCAAACTCCATGAAAAAGGGGAAATTGAAGGTGACCTGATGGAATACTACACTACTTTTATGGCAAGCATATTCCGTTCTGTGCGGTTTGGCGCTTCAAGTGCTCACGGCAAAGCCAATATGGTCAGGTTTAACTACTTTAAAGATCAGGGAGCTTTTGCCCAAGACCCGGAAAAAGGCACCTACAAGATCAACTTCGAAAAGATGCAGGACGCTATGAACTCGCTTTCAGAGAAGATACTTACCCTACAGGGAGAGGGCGATTATGAAGGGGTGAAGCAACTGGTGGATGAAAAGGCAATAATCCAGCCTGAGTTGCAAAATGATCTGGATAAACTGGCAGAACAGGGTATTCCCGTTGATATAGTGTTCGAACAGGGAGTGGATGTCCTGGGACTATAATCCTGAAATTGTCATTCAGTGTAAATACATGACTAGTTGACTAGCCTGAGTAAAAAGAGGCTGCCTCGTACAAGAGCAGCCTTCTTTTTCTTCGCACTTACCCCTCTTACAACTGCACTCTTACTCCACCTAGTAATAATCCTCCGTTCCTGTCTGCACCTACAAACTCTCGGCTATCATTATCAGACAGGTTTCTTGCATTGATATATACATTAATATTTTTGGTCACATCGTACGCTACCTTGGCATTCAAGATCAGTTTGCCATCTATTTCACCTACATTCGATGCAGGGTTTGTCAGGCTGTAAAAGCTGTACTGGCTCTGCTCGCTCATATAGTAGGGGTTAAAGTTAATGTTCAGGTTCTTTACCGGCTTGTAATTCAGGTAAAGGCCTCCAAACCATGATGGAGTTTGATCATTATCAACCGTTACGGTATTGTCGATATTGTTTACCGGATCAATAACTGGAGTTCTGAAACCTGTAGGCAGGTCTTCTACTTCAGTTTGCTGATATGTGATAAAAGGTTTTACCTGGAACTTATTGCTGGCTACATAGTTGGCAGACAAAGTCACCCCATTCTGAGTGGCTTTGGCGTCAATATTTTCATAAGAATAATTAACAAAACCAGGCTCAGCATCTAAAAGGATAACATAAGCATTTTCAGCTACCTGATGGAAAAGCTCAGCGTTCAACTCAAGGTTGCTTGATACCTTTGTCCTGTAACCAAGCTCAACCATTTGGATCTGAAACAGATCAAGGTCCTCATTTCCCCTATAGCTGACAATGCTTCCATTGTTTGGGAAAACAATATTAACATAGTTCGGGCCAATGAATGATCCACTATTGGATTTGGCATAAACCGCTCGTACAAGGTTGTTTTCATTGATATTATAAGTAGTGGCTAGCTGATAAGAAACATAAGCCTCATCAGGTGCGGAGAATTTATCCATACGGATACCTCCTACAAGCCTCCAATTCTCAGTGATGTCGTAATCAACTCCTAACGACCCAGCAAAGCTGCGGATAGTCTGCTCATCATTTAACACACCCAAAATTCCATTTGCCGGATCGATATAAGGCTTGTCACTGTATTCAGCAGACTGATAGCTTACTCCCGGACGTATGGATAATTTATCGGTCACGCTCCAGTCATATTCAACTGAAGCATCAATAGTTTTATAATCATATTCCAACAGCGGGAAAGAAGAACCTTCGTCAAGATTGTCATAACCATCGACGAACGAGAACCTTCCTCTTAAATTACCAAAAGAGGTACTGAGGCTTACATATTTTGACTCATAAGTGCCATTAGAGAAAGGAGTATAAGGGTTGTCCTGGTTAATCTTCTGGATAGAAGCCTCTTGCAGGCCTGATTGTAATTGCAGGCTGAACTTATCTGAAGGGTTAAAATCCATGAAAAGGTTCAGTCCCTTTTTGTCCAGGGCCTGGTTACGGTCTGTAATGTATTCAGAGTCAATGTCGGTCACATTTTCATAGTTGGTGAACGCGCCGGTGGCGTAATCAAAGTAAAGATCATCATGCCTGTCGCGCATTTCGAAATTTCCGGATAAAGCAGCGCTAAATTTTTCGCTGAATTTATATCCCACATTAACACCACCTATTTGCGTGTTGCTGGTACCTGCACGCAGGTCAGCCTGGGCAGTCAGTCCATCTTTGGATACATTTTTAGTGATGATGTTGATCACGCCGGCTACGGCATTAGGTCCATAGAGCGGGGCAGAGGGGCCTCTCACTACTTCGATCCTTTCAACATCGATAAGGCTGACAGGAATAGCTTCCCAGTACACGCCACCGAGGTTGTTGTTAAACACCGGTCTGCCATCAATCATGATCAGCGTGATCAGGTTGCTGGCATCGGCGCCGTTGCCATACCGGGTAAGGTTGTCCAGTCCCCTCAGGTGGATATCATACACACCGTTGGCCTGTTCCCTTACTATTAGCCCGGGCACCAGGCGCAGGGCTTCGGGTATGCTGGTAGCACCCGAATTTACAATTTCATCAGCCGTTAAAGTAGAGCTGGAAAGAGGCGCATCAAAAAGTGATTCTGCTTTTTTCGAAACAGAATAAATGTCGATTTGCATGAGGTCCTCCAGAGACAGTTCATATAAATCGTTATCATCCTGCGCCATAGCGCCAAAAGAGAGCGCAGAAATAAAAAATAACACTAAAAATCTTTTCATATGGGGTGAATTTTACATCATTTCAATTCCCTATGCCCTTGATGTTTGAGTGACACAGGTAGGAAGAACACGATGTACACTTTTAATAAATTAAAGTGCAGTGCTCTTTTGGGCAGGTCAAAAATTAAAGCTGATCTTAATTACGGCAGGGTTTTTACACTTCATTGGCTAACCCTAGAAGCTGACTGGATACTTTCAGTCCTGCTCTTTCGATTTCGCCTTTATTGATTTCAAATCTCATTTTTCCGTCAACCTCAATAAAGTTGATGCCGCTACCCTGACGTCCCAGTCCTGCTTTTTCAGTAATAATAAGTACATTTTTGAGGTCACGGGCCTTCACCTGAGAGAATTGGGAGCTGTGGTCCCTGGGGATGTAAAGAATGTCGCAGTTGCCTGCCTCACTTGCAGACGCAAAGCTTTTGATAACTATTTTTTTAGCAGAGGTTGACTTTTTAGATGCCATATCGATGAAAGCCTTTTCAAGGGCTGCATCATTGCCTAAAATTCCGATGGTAAAATCACTTTCATTTGTAGGCCATTGGATGTATCTTGTGAAATTGAAAACGAACACCGTTTTGACCTGATCATCAGATGCCTGAGCATTCGACTGAAGACTTACAGCTACGAAAAGTGCTACCAGTAAATACCGAAAGTTTAATATTTTTTTCATAATACTTATGGGGTATAATTTGAGTGCAAAGGTCTGAATAGTTTGTGGAGGGCATTTAAGAGGTGGAACGTATTTTGAAAAATACGTAATTCACTTAGCCCGGAGCTGTTTTATGAGAGGAATTTGTTAGATTTATTGTTTTACAAGGGGCTGAGGTTATGTATTATATGAGAAATTTATTCCTTGTTGTTTTTCTCCTCTTTTTGTTTTGCTCAACGGTATATGGTCAGAGAGTGATCAGGGTCGGGGTTTATGATAATTACCCGCTGGCATTTTCCGACTCCAGGGGGGAACCCAAAGGGATATTCATAGATATTCTGAAAGATATTGCGGAGAAGGAAGGTTGGAAACTGGTTTATAAAACGGGTAAGGCCGATGAGTGTTTCCAATGGCTGGAAGCCGGGGAAATAGACGTAACTACCGAGTCCGGTGATTATAAAGGAAGAAGTGCCGACATCGGTATTGCCGGCTCAGGGCTGGTATCTACCTGGGCCAGGGTATATGCCAAGCGCGAATCAGACTACACCTCGTTGCTCGACCTTGGCGGCAAACGTGTGGCAGTGTTGGAAAACAGCTATTTCATCAATGGCCCCTACAAGGGCTTCTATGCTTCCATAAAGGAGCTGGACTTGCGATGCACCATTGTAAAAGCCAAAAGCTACAAGGAAATTTTTGAATTGATCGATAAGAAAAAAGTAGATGCCGGTATCGTCAGCCGCATTTATGGAGATATCAATGACTACAAATATGACGTAATGCAAACCCCGGTGGTGTTTTCACCATTCCGTCTTTCCTTTATTTTTCGCGATGCCGCCCCGCTGGAGGCAAAAGTAATCCCTATTATTGAAAACCATATAGTGTCGCTTAAGCGTGACAAATCATCAGTTTACTACAGTTCCATGAATAATTACTTTAAAGAGCACAAACCCTTTGAAGTGCCTATATGGGGATATGTGGTTTTAGGAGTCGTTATTTTCATTGTAGGTCAACTGTTGCTCTATGTGAATATACTGCGCCGGATGGTGGCCGCCAGAACAGCCGATCTCAAAAGGGCCTATGCCAACATAAAATCACGGCAGCAGACGCTTTCATTAATATATAACAATGCTTCTGAGTTTATTGCGCTGTTCCAGGTCCGAAAATTGGGCTCTTATGCCGTAGCCAAATTGCCTGACTGGTATTTGAAAGAGTTATACCTGCTCAATAAAGATTACCCTTCGTACAAAGTAATAGGTATGGGGCTTAAAGACCTGTATCGCAAATTGCTGAAACTTGATGATAATGAAATTAACTACCGGTATCAGAAAATGGCGGAAGCTATCCGCTCACAGCAGCAGGTGAAGTATGAGGAAGGTTTTAAAATGCCGGATGGCAGCAGGGGAGTAGCAGAGTCGAGCCTTATTCCTATCCTGGACCGGAGCAAGCGGTGTACACATATATTATATGTATCAAGAAATGTGACGGAAGAGCGCAAAATGGTAGAGGCTCTTTCTGAAAGTGAAAAGCGGCTTCAAATGGCCATTGAAGGTGCGCGTGAGGGTATGTGGGACTGGGATATCCGTACCGGTGCACTACATTTTAATGATTACCAGTTCAAAATGCTGGGCTACGAAGCAGATAAGTTCCAGCCCAAAGCGAGGGAATTCTACGAGATGTTACACCCTGATGACAGAAAGCGGACACGCGAAAGGCTGGCAAGTCACCTGAAAGGGGAAACAGACTATTACGAAAATGAATATCGGATAAAAACACGTTCTGGAGAGTGGAAGTGGCTGCTAGTGCATGGGCGCGTGGTGGACAGGGATTTTAATGGCAAAGCTATACGGGCCATCGGTACACACGTGGATATTCATGAGTCCAAAGTCACGGAACAGGCCCTGGTAGAAAGTCAGCAAACCCTGGCCAACCTGATGGCCAATATTCCGGGTATGGTTTACCGAAGTAAGGTTGATGAAGGTTTTACGCCTCTGTTTGTCAGTGAAGGTAGTAAAGCCCTTTTCGGAATCCCGCCCGAGCAGTTCCTCAATGGAAGCATACGCTTGTCGGATATGATCCCTGATGAATACAATGCTGAAAATGTAAAGGCCGTAGAGCAGGCGCTGGCAGAGAACAAACAGTTTCAGATCGTTTATCCTGTTATAATAAAAGGTGAGAAGAAATGGATGTGGGAGCAGGGCAGGGCAATATCACCGGCAAAGGATATCATTGAAGGTTTTGTGATGGATATTACCGATCGCAGGCTGGCCCAGGAAAAAATTATTTCCACCATTATAGAGACGGAGGACAACGAAAGGGCGCGAATAGCAAAAGAGCTCCACGATACCCTGGGGCAGAAGCTGACTACCGTCTCCCTGAATTTTAACTCTTTGAAAAAAGATATCTCCTTTAATAACGGAGGCCTTAAAAAACTCAATACCGGTCTTAACTACCTGAAAGAAGCCATCCGAGATAGCCGCGAGATAGCTCACAACCTGATGCCACAGAGTATAGAAGATTTCGGTTACGTACTTTCCGTACAAAGTTTGCTGGCAGACCTTGACGCAGTCTCTGATACCAAGTTCGATTTTTACGACAACCTAAAAGGAGACAGGCTCCCCAGAAATACGGAACTTCATCTGTACAGGATTACCCAGGAAGCGGTGAATAATATTTTAAAATATGCCAAAGCCACTACGGTGTCCATTCAGTTGATGAAATATGATGGAGAGGTTATACTGACCATAGAAGATGACGGTGTGGGCTTTGATGCCAATGAAAAGATAGAAACCGGGAACAGTTTTGGTTTGAAAAGTATGCAGAACAGAGTAAATTCCCTTTCGGGAAGTTTACAGATAGAAAGTGGAAGAGGCAACGGCACGGTTATAATTGTAGAAGTACCTTATAGAAAAGAATTATATGAAAGCAAAAATATTAATAGTTGACGATCACAAAGTAGTGAGGGATGGTGTAGCGCTGTATTTGGAAAATGACCCGGATTATGAAGTGCTGGACCAGGCAGCCAACGGCTTGGAAGCCCTTGATTTCCTTGAAAAGGAGAAGGTCGATTTAGTGATCATAGACATTAATATGGATGGTCTGGATGGCATAGAAACCACCCGCCGGATAATGAAGATCAATAAAGATATTCGTGTGCTTGCCCTCACCATGCATAACGACTATCAGCACATCAAGGCGATGATGGATGCCGGTGCCAGTGGCTACATTCTCAAAAGTTGTGACGAAAATGAAATGAAAGAGGCTATAAATGCCATACTTGAAGATGAAATATACTACAGTAAGGAGGTGGCCCAGACCGTAATGAACAACCTGGCCAAAAAGAAACCCAAAAGCTCAGGTGATGCCCTTCCGACCCCTCTTACTCCCCGTGAAAAGGAAATTTACCGTCTGATACTTGAAGAAGATTCGAATCAGGAAATTGCTGACAAACTGTTTATAAGTGTAAGAACAGTGGAGGTACATAAACGCAATCTGCTCGAAAAGACCGGGGCTAAAAATTCTACAGGATTGGTACTTTACGCTATAAAAAACAACCTTTTTGAAGGAATTTAAAAGGTTATATAAGGGTTTCACGTAAAAGCCAAATTACGCAAATTTCCTTATACGCTCCCGGAATCCATTTGATATTTTTACCATCGTTAGTCCGATTTATTATTGAATGAACAGGGAGGGAAACAGTGAACATAGCATTCTTTAGCAATTCATATGAGGTATTTGAGAGCATTCCCCGCGAAGCTTTCACGCTTTGGGATATTTTTTTAGTATCTCCAAATACATCATCTCCTTATGCGGAGAGAATTAAAGACCCTGCGCTTGTTATTGTGGATACCTATAGCCTGGGTATGGACTTCTTGCAACTGATTTATAACAACAAACAGCAATGGTCATGTCCGGTACTTGTATTGGATCATTAC
>NZ_SMLW01000449.1:0-7032 GCF_009711405.1 Fulvivirga kasyanovii
CACTACCAATAAAGCACCAAAATATAAACCCAATGCTAAAAACCATAAAAACAAGCGCATGATCCAATGGGTGAAAAGCGATGCCAAAGGATTGCTGCTGGGCAATAAATGTCTGAAAGAAGTTACCGATGACATGGGTTTTATCTACGTAGTCCAACCCCGTGGACAAGCCGGAAACAGAAGCGAAATTGGCCGATTGGCCCATAACTTCTTCGCCAAAATAGGCATCACCCTCCGAAACGGCCCCTTCTGGAAATTCAGACTCAAAAAGAAACGCAAAGAATGCCGCCGCAGTACTGGGGACTTTGTAGGGTAGGTTTCAGTTTGCAGTTGTTCAACAGTCAGTGACCAGAAGCTAGCCCCCCTGAGGCGGTAAACGGTATTCAGTGACCGGTAATCGGTTGTTTTTTTTGTCATCCTGACAATCAGAAACCAGCACCCAGCACCCAGCACCCAGAAACCAGAAACTAGAAACCAGAAACTAGAAACCAGCACCCAGTAACCAGCCCCCAGCTACACCCCAGTATAATTAAAAGGAGAAATAACCTTAAGCTCTTCTTTCACGCTATCGCTTACATTCAAAGTGTCGATAAAGCTTTTAATACTTTCTTCGGTAACTTTTTCATTCTTGCGGGTCAGCTCTTTAAGGGCTTCATAAGGTTTGGGATAGCCTTCGCGACGAAGAATGGTTTGGATAGCTTCGGCTACCACTGCCCAGTTTTCGGCAAGGTCTGCATGGATGGCGTCTTTGTTGAGTTCTAACTTTCCGAGTCCTTTTTCAAGAGACTTGAGAGCTATTAAAGTGTGGGCCAGTGGCACGCTGATGTTTCTGAGTACTGTCGAGTCCGTAAGGTCGCGCTGAAGTCTGGAGATAGGCAGCTTGGCAGACAAATGCTCAAAAACAGCATTGGCCAGGCCGAGGTTGCCTTCCGCATTTTCAAAGTCGATAGGATTCACCTTGTGAGGCATGGCCGATGAGCCGATTTCACCAGCTTTTATTTTTTGTTTGAAGTAGTTAGAGGCAATATATTGCCAGATATCACGGCTAAGGTCAATAAGTATAGTGTTGATCCTTTTCAGGTTGTCGAACAAAGCCGCAAGATTGTCATAATGCTCAATCTGAGTAGTGGGATGGCTTCTCTCCAGACCAAGGTATTCTTTCACGAATTTATTTCCGAAAGCCACCCAGTCCGTATCAGGGTAAGCAATGTGATGTGCATTGAAGTTACCCGTTGCTCCACCAAATTTTGCAGAGTAAGGCACTGTTTTTAGCAACTCGAGCTGCTTGGCTATGCGCGCATGGAAAACCATAAACTCTTTACCCAATCTGGTTGGCGACGCAGGCTGCCCATGCGTTTTGGCCAGCATAGGTATGTCTTCCCAGCTTTCTGCATCCCGGGCTATTTTGGCGTGTACCTCATCCAAAAGAGGCAATACAACGTTCTCCAGAGCATGTTTCAAAGAAAGCGGTATAGCCGTGTTGTTTATGTCCTGGGAAGTCAGGCCGAAATGGATAAATTCCTTGTATTCACTGATATTCAGTTTGTCAAAATTCTCCTTGATAAAGTATTCAACAGCCTTTACGTCATGATTCGTAGTTTTCTCTATTTCTTTGATACTTTCAGCATCATTTTCAGAGAAGTTTTCATAGATCTTTCGAAGCTGGGCGAATAGCCCATGATCAAAACCTTTAAGTTGCGGTATGTCAGACTCACAAAGTGCGATGAAATATTCTATTTCCACGAGCACACGGTAGCGGATAAGTCCGAATTCCGAAAGGTACTGAGCTAAGGAATGAGTATGTCTTCTATATCGACCATCAACAGGTGATAGTGCAGTTAATGCATTTAAATCCATGAAAGATAGGTTTTCTTTGAAGCGCACAAAATTAATAAAATAACTCTTTTAAGCAGTTAATAATTACGGATTTAATAAGTCCTGTTATGGCCGTTTTTGTTAATTTTGGTTCAGGCAGAAAAGTGGCAAATAGTGCGGGTATTTTTGGATATGACTGTGGTTCTCTTGCTTACAAACGCAGGTTTTCAGAGTTAGGTGATAACTTGCTACCTTTGTGCCTTCAAAATTATAGAACATAAAGCGGATATACAGCTTTTAAAATAAACAGCTAAACATTCAAATCAATGGCATTCAGCTTTTTTAAGAAAAACAAAGAAGAAAAAGAAGAGAAAAAACAGCCGCAGGGAGCAGGTAGTCACTATTACAACCTGAAGGTAAAAGAGATTGTTCAGGAAACCAAAGACGCGATAACTATCGTATTTGAGAGCCCTGAAAACAAAATAAACTATAAGTCAGGCCAGTTCCTTACCCTGATAGTTCCTATGGAAGGCAAAGACGTAAGGCGAGCATATTCCCTTTGTTCATCACCTTTCGTAGATGAAGACCCTGCAGTGACGGTTAAAAGAGTCGATGGTGGACTGATGTCCAACTGGCTGCCAGACAACCTGAAAGTGGGCGATACCATGAAGATCATGGAGCCTATGGGTGTATTTACTACAGAATATAAAACTGATAATAAGAGGCATATTGTCATGTTTGCCGGAGGTAGTGGCATAACCCCGATGATGTCCATCACCAAATCCATGCTTACCCAGGAGCCCGATAGCATTATATCATTGATCTATTGCAACAGAGATATAGACAGCATCATATTTAAAGATAAGCTGGAGCAATTGCAGACAGACTACGAAGGAAGGTTCCGCGTGATCCATATCCTCGATGATGCCCCTATGAACTGGCAGGGACACTCCGGTCTGCTAAACCACGATATGCTGGTCAAGATATTTGAGCGCATTCCTAACTGGGGAGCAGATAAAACCACTTACCTGATGTGTGGACCGGAAGGAATGATGAAAAATGTCGAAAACCTGCTCGAAGAGCAGAAGATCGACAAAAGCAAGGTATTCAAAGAAAGCTTTGTAGCCGGTACCATCGATAAAGAATTGAAAAAAGAAGGCGCAGAACCTTCTGATGGAGAAATAGTTACCCGTGAAGTAACGGTGATCTATGACGGTGAAGAACATAAATTTACCGTAGAACCGGACTCTACCATTCTTGAAACTGCACTGGATCTGGGCATTGACCTTCCTTATTCCTGTCAAAGTGGTTTATGCACCGCCTGTAGAGGCAAATGTATTTCCGGGAAAGTGAAACTCGATGAAGAAGAAGGCTTAAGCGAATCAGAGCTAGAAGAAGGCTATGTGCTTACCTGCGTGGGTCACCCTATCAGTGATGATGTGGTGATAGAAATAGGGTGATCAATCACTAATATAAAACCTAAACCTTCCGGAATAAGGCAGGTTATATAAAGGCAGGTTAAATATTGTAAAAACTTTCAGATGACTGAGCTTCCTATAGAAGTTTAGAATTATCAACGAAAAAGAAACAGCAACCCATGAAAAAGGAAATAGCATTACCGGAAAGAAAACCGAGGAAGTTTTTGCCAGAAGACTTTAAAATAGAAAACTGGGAAGGGCTTGAACCATTCTATAAAAATCTGTTGGAGCGTGATATCAATTCCGCAGAAGATCTGCGCGAATGGCTTAGGGACAGGAGCGAGCTGGAGTCAATTATTTCAGAAGATGCCGGCTGGCGCTATATCTATATGACCCGCTTCACCGATAATGAAGAATATACAAAGGCATACCATCATTTTGTGCAGCAAATACAGCCTAAAATATCCCCCATCACGGATAAGCTGAACAAGAAGGCACTTAATACACCTTTTACTGAAAAGCTGGAGCAGGAGGAAGGTTTCAATATCATGATCCGTGAATTGAGAAAAGATATTGAGATATTCAGAGAGGAGAATATTCCGATCTTCACCGAAATGCAGACAGAGACCCAGAAATTTGGGCAGATCAATGGTGCTATGACGGTAGAAATCGATGGCAAGGAGCTGACCCTGCAACAGGCTGCTGTTATCCTTCAGTCGACAGACCGGGCAAAGCGCGAGGAGGTATACCACAAGATAGCCCGGCGCAGATTGCAGGATAAAGATAAGCTGAATGACCTGTATACCAAACTCATTTCCTTGAGAGACCAGGTGGCTGAGAATTCTGGTTTTGACAACTATCGCGATTACATGTTCAAAGCTATGGGGCGCTTTGATTACACCCCGCAGGACTGCTTCGACTTCCATGCATCCGTAAGGGAAGAAGTAGTGCCGATGCTTAGCCAACTGGCTCGTGAACGTAAGGAAAAACTCGGGGTAGATCAACTTCGTCCCTGGGATAAAGCCGTTGATGCAGAAGGAAAAGAGGCTCTAAAACCATTTGCCTCCAGTAAAGAACTAACCTCCAAAACCATTGAATGTTTCAAGCGACTGGACCCCTTCTTAGGGCAGTGCCTTGAGATTATGGAGGAGATGGGGCACCTTGATCTGGAATCGAGAAAAGGCAAAGCACCGGGCGGTTACAATTACCCACTTTCAGAAATAGGAGTGCCGTTCATCTTTATGAATGCTACGTCTACCCTCCGGGATATGATCACCATATTGCACGAAGGAGGCCATGCCGTGCACTCGTTCCTTACCAGGGAACTGGAGCTGACCGATTTTAAACATACACCTTCCGAGGTGGCAGAATTGGCTTCTATGAGTATGGAACTCATTTCCATGGATAACTGGGATCTTTTCTTTGACAATGAAGAAGACTTGAAGCGGGCCAAAAAGGAGCATTTGGAGCAGATCATCGAAACACTGCCGTGGGTGGCAACTATCGATAAATTCCAGCATTGGGTCTATGAAAATCCAGGCCATTCGGAAGAAGACCGGGTAAAAGCCTGGAATGAAATTTTCGCCCAATTCTCTGATGATGTTACCGATTGGTCTACGTTAGAAGAGAACCGCAACTTCTTATGGCAAAAGCAATTGCACCTGTATGAAGTGCCATTCTACTACATTGAGTATGGCATGGCACAACTTGGGGCTGTTGCCGTCTGGAAAAACTATAAAGAAGACCCAAGAAAAGGTCTGGAGGGATACATGAGCGCCCTAAGATTAGGCTACACCCGCTCAATACCTGAGGTGTACGAGGCAGCACATATCAAGTTTGATTTCAGCCGCTCCTACATAAAGGAATTAATGAGCTTTGTGAAGCTTGAAATGGAAAAACTTTAACGATTTACAGTTCGCAGTTTTTGGTTCACAGTTCAAAGTTTCAGGTTCTGCTGTATTTTAATTAAGTGCAGTAAAACCCTGAACTAAGAACTGTGAATTGTGAACTTGTAAACCGTGAACTTAAAAACTGCTTTTAGGTTCAAAAGTTACCGAATGTCCATTTCTACCTACCGTAAAAGAGGTTTCCGTTATTTCTTCGATGGTGCCGAAAAGGATTACTTCTCCATTAAATACAGTATTAGGGTCGTCTGAGGCGCGTATGGCTTTGATCTTTAGCTCATTGTTGCCGGTAATTTCCCAGGTGCCGTCAAAATCAATATAATCACTGCATTTGACGTCGCCATTAATACTGCCACCGTCAAACTTAAAGTCCCCGTTTGGGTGAAATATCCAGGCGTTATCCTGAATAAATGCGGCATCCGGCCTGCACTCTTCTTCTACATTTAGCGGGTATTGCTCAGTAATGTTCCATGCTTTTGCATCTCCCGCGGTTAACATTTCCCTATACGCCGTGTTTGGCGGGTTATCATCATCGCAGCCTATCACGGAAAATACGCCGATAGCTGCAAGTAATGTACTATATATTCGATACATGATATGAGGTTCAAATGGTTGTTAAATAACTTCATAGTGTTGCTAGTCTGATTATGCTGTAACACTTCGCTAATTTCTTTCAGCTTCACATTATATAAACATCCGGCGCAGGCATTTGGTTAAGAGGGCTTTAGTTTCCAAAGACCTGCAAAAGGCGAAATAAAGGCCTGGCCTCAGTATTAGCGTAATTTTTGATCATGTAATCCGGTATTCTTGTCCGTGGATACATTTGTGATACAAGTTGGGGGTCATGTAAGTGAATCACTTATTTTTCATTGTTTTGGATATAAAAAATGCTTTTATCATGTAATAAACTCAAGCAAATTGCTTATATTCAAGAGTTAATAGGGTTACCTGAATGATGAAATTTATCATTAATGAAGTGTAATGTTTTTGTTAAAATGTAACTAATACGATTTTCTTTTCAACCTGCCGGAATCATTCTACTTGTTGTACCTGCTCATTACGATAGCGTAGCAGTACCTAGTGAAGTGGAGAGAAAAATGAATTAAAACAGAAAATAACAAAATGATGAAAATGACTTGGGAGGATTCGAATGGGCGTTACAATAAGCTTTTTGAAAGTTTGAATGTACTGCTTGATAAAACAAAAAAAGCCCTTTCTGATTATGAGCAGATCAATATGGAGTTTGCTCATAAAATATACAACGAAGAGCTAACCCCCCTAATGGAAAAGGCAGAGTGCCTGGAAGACTATGAGAAGGAGTTTAAAGTCATGCATGGCATAATGACAAAACAAGTAGAGCATCTTCAGAAAATAAGAGACGAAGTTAAAATGATGATGATTAAGGACAGTGTGAACTTTCCGCTGAATTAATAATTTGACGTGTAGGATTTGTAGTAGTCGGGCTGCGGCAATTGAGCAGTCATTTTGATCCCGGGTTTCGATCCGGGATTTTTTGTTTAATGTGGTTAAGCCGGCTTCTAATTACGGAACAAAACCTGTGGAGTAAATGGATTGGAAAGTAAACAAGTAAAGTGAAACTTGCCACTGAAATCAGTAAACGCGCAGTTTATATTATATGAGTTTGCCTACTGCTTTTGCCGATTGCTATTTTCAACTGTCTTGTCGGCAAAGAGGTGAAAACTTAGTGTCTCCCCAGAAATTCGGCTTGATCCGTTTTCTTCCATAACCAAGCCTGTAGTATTTGCGCCTTTTGCATAGACCTGGCGTCCTTTGCGGTTAAGCCTAATCACAAATACATAAAGTTTTTAACACACCCACTTCATTCAAACTTACCCCTTTTTAAATGGCAATATTTGCAATGTGTTGTTGGTCAG
>NZ_SMLW01000449.1:7042-10944 GCF_009711405.1 Fulvivirga kasyanovii
AAATAGAGATAATTTCCTACCTTACATCCATCGCCTGTTGCATATTTCAGAAAATGATTGTTGATAAGTCTTTCAAGTTTTTATTTCATTTAAACCTTTATTTTTTTAAACTTGGATAGTGCTTATATTTTGATTGGACCTCAAAGTGCTTAAATGCCAACTTATTCAATAAGTAACTATGAAGCTCCGTCAAACCCCGTCAAAGCCATTTAACCTTATATTTTTAACCATAACTAACATTAATTAACTATGGCAACCGAAACTATTTTTATTAGTAAACAAACTAATGGAAACGGACTGTTCCTTTCAGATAATGAAGGACACTCCGGAGACAACTCAATTACCACCGAAGTATCTCCCGGAGATACCGTAACCTGGCAACTGGTTAGCGGAGGAGGTATCGATGAGATCGTCAACATTTACGCAAAGACAGACAGCCAGGATATTTTTAGCAGTGACCCGGCCAAGCAAAGCGATGGTTCTTTTATGGGGATTGTAAGTAACTCAGCTACGGGGAAAGAATCTTATAATATTGCATATAAGATTAATGGGGTGAAGTATATTGATGATCCTGAGTTGGATATACAAGATGATGATTGAAGATAAATATGATTTGATTTTTATAAGAGCCTATTTAATTATAGGCTTTATTTTTTTTACATGCACTTTATTTGGGCAGGATCAAGTTAAGGCTGACAGTTTAATATTTATATTGGAAACAGAAGAGTTGTCAGATTCTTTAAAACTGGAAGTTTTAAGCGAAGTTTTCAAGCATCACAATGACCCAGAAATGAGGCTTTTCTATGCAGTTATGGCGTCAGAGCTTGCCGAAAATATTGGGAATCAAGTTTTCTTGTATAAAAGTAAATTAAACATAGGACATGCCTATAGGAAAATGGGGTTATTGGATAAGGCGCTTGATGCTCTTTTGCAAAGTTTGCAGATCGCAGAAAAGTTAATGGATAAAAAAAGAGAGGCAGTTGCATTCACGGCCATAGGGAGTGTATATAGGGTTGAAAACAACTATCGGGAAGCTTTAAAATATTATAATTTGGGTATAAAGAAGTTTCGGGAGACTAATGACTCAATCAAATTAGCAACTGGATTGTTAAATACGGGGGAGTTATATAGAATTGATTATAAGTTTGATTCAGCTTTAATATATTTTCAGGAATCTCTTGAGATTTTTAAACAAAAGAATTATGATATCGGCATAGCCTATAATCTTGGGAACATTGGTCTTATCTATGCTGAACGAGGAAAAAATAATCTTGCCGAGAAAAATATTAGTGAAGCAGTTATAGTGTTGGAAGAGCTTGGAGATACATATGCCGTATCAATTTACGATACCTACATGGCAGACATCTACAAAGATAAAGGCGACTACCAAAGAGCATTGGAGTACGCAAACCGAAGCCACAAAGAAGCTGTTAAAGGGGGCTTTAAAGAACAAGTCCGCGATGCATCTCTAAAACTCTCAGAACTATACAGCGACCTCAAAGACTACGAAAAAGCCTTCAACTTCCAGAGCCAATATATAGCCTACCGCGACAGTATCAATAACGAAGAAACCATACGCAAAATGGCGGACTTGCGCACTGAATATGAAGTGTCACAAAAACAAGCGGAAGTAGACCTTCTAAATGAACAAAAGCGCAATCAACAAATTATAGGCGTAGGCCTTACCCTCGTAATTCTACTCGTGGCAGCTTTGGCATTGATGTTTTACAAAAACAGCAAGCAGAGGCAGCAAACCAATCAGATACTCAGCGAGCAGAAAGAAGAAATTGAAGCCCAGCGGGACCAGTTGGATGAGCTAAACCAGTCGAAAGACAAGTTCTTTTCCATTATTTCCCACGACTTGCGTGGACCGGTGCATGCTTTTAAGGGTATGTCAAGGCTTATCAAAATGTACATCGACCAGAATTGTATAGATGAGCTGGCTGAACTTAACCAACACTTTGACAAATCAGTTGATCAACTGTCAACACTGCTGGATGATTTACTGGATTGGGCGGTTTCGCAGCAGGGTAAGGTGCCTTACAGTCCGGAGGAGGTTAGCCTTCATGACCTTTCTGAGGACGTTATGGGGCTGTTTCACAATATGGCTCAGGCTAAGAAAATTAATTTGACCACCAATATACCCCAGGATATTCAACTTTGGGTCGATAGTAACAGTTTGAGGACAATACTGAGGAACCTGGTAAACAACGCTTTGAAATTCACTGAAGAAGGAGGCTCAGTAACCTTGTCTGCCGAAAAAGATGGTGACATGGCGGCACTGCACGTGTCAGATACGGGAAGAGGGATCTCTCAAGAGCAATTGCAAAGCCTGTTTAAACTGGGCGGCCATAAAAGGTCATGGGGAACAGAAGGAGAGAAGGGGCTAGGACTGGGTTTGCAGTTGGTTTATTCTTTTTCGGAAATGAATGGCGGTAGCATTACCGTTGAAAGCGAGGAAGGAGAGGGGACCACTTTTACCATACATATGCCATTGCATAAGATTGCTCCCACACCTGAAATGATGAATTCTTAATTCATTGGTAACGCTTCATCTGCCGAATGCATAGAGAATTTAGTCTCACCTTATAAGATGGGGCGTAAGGCCTTTCTTGTCAAAGATGCAAACCCTGAAGGAGTGGAATTTCTTCAGTTTAATAGTATGCAGCCATCAGCACTTCCAAACAGTTAAGCTTTACCAAACTGTTAGAAGTTTAGTAAAGCTCTAATTTAGCTAGGTTTGCTACAGTTCTAAACAGCTTATTCCTCGTTAACTATTCCGGCTTCAGCGAGTAAAGGCTGAAATGGTACTACTCCCTGACCCTGTCCAGCAATTCATTCAGGAGTTCGGCATCTTTTTCCGTCAAATTGCCCAATTCCTGATCGATCTCATCTATGGCATCATCCATCTTTTTAAGTAGCGCCAGTCCATCGTCAGTGATCATTACATCCACAAGGCGGCGGTCATTAGGGCAGGTCTCTTTGCTCACCCAGTTTTTTAAAGTAAGGCGGTCAACTATTCTGGAAACGTCAGAGTTTCTGTCCAGCATGCGTTCTTTGATACCGCATGTGGAAATGGACTTGGGGTGTTGGCCACGTAGTATGCGTAGTACGTTGTATTGTTGGTTGGTAATGCCAAAGGGCTTAAAAAACTCTTTATGCTTGTTAACCAGCCATCCTGAGGTGAAAAGCAGGTTTAACGTAGCCTTCTGTTTCTCACTTTTGAATTTCTTCTGCTGTATTTCTTCTTCAAACTTCATTTCTATGGGGTTCATCTCCAGCGGTATATAAGTGAAACAGATAATGTGGACTTGAGATACCCAAGTCCATATTTTGTTTGTAAAAAAGCTGGAGGGTCTTTTTAACCCTCCAAGATACTAACCTTTTTTCTGTAACTCAACATTACAGATGATATTGACTTCATCACCTACCACAGCACCACCTGCTTCAGTTAATGCTCCCCACTTCAAACCATACTCCTGACGGTTCACAGTACCGTTTATTTTAAATCCTGATTTGATGTTTCCCCATGGATCTTTAACAGTTCCATTATATTTAACATCGAAAGTTACCTTTTTGGTTACACCTCTCATGGTGAAATCACCTACCAACTGATACTTTGAACCTGATTTTTTGATTTTTCCGTCAAATTTGATTTCAGGATATTTTTCAGCATTGAAAAAATCTTCTCCTTTCAAGTGCTCATCCCTTTTCTCATTGTCAGTGTCAATAGAGGCTACCTTGGCAGTAAACACAACTTCTGCTCCGTCAAAATCTTCTTTGCTGCTGGTGACTGTAGCATCAAATTCCTTGAAATTTCCTTCTGTTTCAGAAATAACCATGTGGCTCACGGTAAAGCCAATGTTTGAATGCGCTGCATCAATGCCCCATTTGGTTTGACC
>NZ_SMLW01000165.1 GCF_009711405.1 Fulvivirga kasyanovii
TAGTGTCTCCCCAGAAATTCGGCTTGATCCGACCTTACCTGCACCAAAAAAACATAAATAGCTCGAGGGTCATCTTTGTTTTCCGAAAGGCCTGAATGACTTTCCAAACGACCATTACGCCTTTGTCAAATTCATAAAACAACGTACAGCAGTTGCAAAATGACCAATGCATCAGCACTTGTCAATACCCAACGTTGGGTATTTTAAGATAGACAATCAGTATTCTTCACACTTCATTTCCCAACAACGGCAACCTGAGGATCACGGCTTTATATTCATCCAGCACCCTGCTGTATTCTTCGGTGCCTGGTGGTATTTCAGGAATAAACACCCGGTTCAGGTGTGATAGCCAGTGCAGAGTACTTTCGCGGCGGATCGCTCTTTCCTTGATGTTAAACTCGGCCACATTTCCTCCCTGAAGGATGTAATAGAAGGGCTGGCTATTGTATATCTTTATTTTGCCCATGCCAGCATCAGTTAAAAGGGCAATTCACGGGATCCCTGATCAATAGCACCCGTAGCACGCCACGAAGATGTTTAAGCTGCTCCACCTGCCCTCTGAGGCTGTAATACATGAACTGAAAGTTCCTTTCATAGTCTTGTAAGGTATTCGCTTTCTGCATGATCTCGTGGAGGCCTTTTTCATAGATCAACTGGCCAAACTCCATGTTGACCTCTTCATAAGATTTGGCCAGTTGCGTAGTGTGGCGAACGAGGTCGTTAACCGCGGTCAATAGTTGTCCATAGCGTTCTACTGATTCTTCCCAGGTAGTGTTTTGTCTTTCCATAGTTTAGCAGTTTATAATGGAGCCATCGCCGGGGAGGCACTTGCTCCTCCCCCGGACGGCCGTTAACACAAACCCATATAGACGTGGGTATCGTTAAGTATCCTCTTCTTTTACAAAGCCCATAACCATACTGCCCTTTACAGCATACCTGTAGCTTTTTGACCTTCTGTCGAACACTACTGGCGCATCAAAGTCCTTTCTCAGTATTTTGAACAGGTTAAACACTGTCCTTTTCGATACCTTTAGCTTCCTGGCAAAATCCCTGGCCCTGCCTGCGTTTCCATTTTGAAGGAGACGATCCACCTGCTCTATCTTTTCAATAATCCTTACTGACTTCATTTCCATTAATGCTTCCATGGGGCTTACCTGAAACTGATATTTGTACGCAATATGCAGATCGTTCGGGAGGTGCCAATTGCTACACCTCCCTACGACCCATCAACCTAAACCATTTCAGGATTTCGTCTTAATATGTGCTTTTCCACCAACCGGCACCAGGGTACCAACTCAGCCTCCAAACCGGTGAGCATCAGGCCGGCAGCAAGGTGTGGTGCAACTTTATTTCGCGTTGATGGATAATCACATGGCAATTCTGATCGATTTGCATATATTTGATTTGGGTTAAAATCAATCTTTGTTACAAAAATCATAACAATACAAATATATAA
>NZ_SMLW01000428.1 GCF_009711405.1 Fulvivirga kasyanovii
TTACTAAACTTCTGAAAGTTTGGTAAAGCTGAACTGTTCAATAGCACTGACAGAAATTAATGGCCTCCAAACCGAGGCTGTTACTTTACCGCGTATATCACCTCACCCGGCAAGGCATACAAGCAGTTCAGATGTGCAAAAAAACATATGACCAGATAGGAAGCACTATTTACCAATAAAACCTACATGATTTAGGAATCACCAACAGCCATGAAAGTCGAGGCTTTTAGCCGAGCGGTATCTTTGTACCAATAAAACTTAACGACTTGTATCATGGCTGCTAGTGAACTTCCTATATTATTATCGTGTGGTTGTGGACTTGATGTCCACAAAGACACAGTAGTTGCTTCTGTCAAAGGTAAGGATATTGAAACACAAACTCAGACATTTTCCACCTTTACCGAGGATCTTTACAGGCTGGTAGGCTGGCTCCAAAATCAGGGCATTACCCATATTGCCATGGAAAGTACCGGAGTATATTGGAAGCCCGTTTATCATATTCTGGAAGAGTTTTTTGAGGTCATATTAGTGAATGCCCGTCACATTAAGAATGTTCCCGGCCAGAAGACCGATAAGAAAGATAGCGAGTGGATTGCCACGCTGCTATTGAGTGGTTTGCTTAAAGGTAGTTTTGTGCCTGATCAGTCTATTAGGGAGTTACGCTTTCTTCATCGCCATAGAAGGAAACTCATAGGGATGCGTACCGCTGAGAAAAACAGACTACAGAACATTTTAGAAGATGCCAATATCAAGCTGGCCAGCGTGGTCAGTGATGTCTTTGGCAAATCGGGTATGGCTATGATAGAAGCCATCGTAGAAGGTGAGACTAATCCATTAAACTTATCCTCCTTAGCTAAGGGTTCACTTGTAAAAAAGAAAAACGTGCTCATTAAGGCGCTAACGGGAAGAATAACCGATCATCACAGGTTTATGCTGCAATTTGGTACTGAAATCCATCCAACATATTAATGATCAAATAGCACAACTAGAGGCTCGAATGGATCAATACAATTTACAGTATCGCCAACAAATACAGTTATTGCAATCTATACCTGGGGTATCTAAACAAATAGCTATCGGAATCATCGCTGAAATTGGAGTAGACATGGACCAATTTCCTTCACATGCTAATTTAGCCTCCTGGGTTGGGGTATGTCCTGGCAACAATGAGAGTGCAGGTAAAAAATACTCATCACGTACCACCCATGGCAATAAATATCTTAAAACCACACTGGTAGAAGCTGCTTGGGCGGCTACCCGATCAAAAGCAAACCCTATCCTGGCGGACAAGCATAGAAGAATTGCGGCACGTAGAGGTCAAAAGAAAGCAACCATTGCCATCGGACATAAAATATTAATAGCTGCTTATCATGTGATGAGAGACCACGAACCTTATCAACCCAGTATACAAGATAAAGCTATCTTAGAGCAGCGCCGTATAAGAAAAATAGAAAGGTTAGAAAAGCAATTGAGTAATCTCAAAAATACGTCTTACAATTAAAAGGTCGGCCTTTTTTTGGTGGTTAAACTCCCCGCAAATAAAACTGACAACAGACGTTAAGAACCAACAGTTGATGCCTTTGAGCTCGTAGAAAAAATTATACTCTTGTTTCAAATAGCCTTCAAAATTATTACAATCTATATGGATTGGAGAGACTTTCAGAAAAAAAAAGCCGCCTCAAATCAAATTGAGGCGGCTTTATAACACTGACGTTTATTATAAATTAATAAGTTTCAGTCTTCGGTCTCGCTTCTTTTACAACGATAGTTCTTCCATCAAATTCAGACTCATTGAGTGCCTGAATGGCCTCTCTGGCTGCATCATCATCTGGCATTTCAACAAATCCGAAGCCTTTAGATCGTTGTGTTTCCCTGTCAAAGATAACTTTGGCAGAAGTGACTTCACCAAATGCTTCAAACTGTCTTTGGAGTTCTTCGCTGGTAGTTCGGTAGTTTAGCTTTGCTACAAAAATGTTCATTGGAAATAGTAATTAATTAAAAACACGATGTTTGAGTGTCAGGGAGTAGCAAGGCTTAATAAGGCCCTCGCTATATCAATGAGGCCCAAATATCGATATAAAGATAGTAGAACTCATCCATTAATGCTAGTGATAGGCCGATTGTTTATTTTTAGGTAACATTCTGATGATTTTGTTTGTAATTCTCTGAAAAACAGCTTTTTATATTTTTATCGACTTGGTTTTAGAGATTATGCGGGGGTTAAACTGAAAATTTTTTCCTAAAAGCAATCTATCTCAACGGTATCATATTACCCGTTCTGAGCTGCAAATTTTTAAGGGCAGGAGATGGTCAGGCTGTGAAAATTTGACGTTACCCGCTATAGTTTTATATGAAAATCACGCGTCAGGTTTTTGTACCCTTCTGTCCATTCACCATGCTCAAGGTATTGAACCAAACGGTCTTCCCTGGCAGGGCCTTCTGTACGGGTAAACTCTATCAGGTGGCGCTCGGAGGGTTTGTGGGCTTTAGGAAAGAAGGTTGTTATATGACAGGGATGTAAACCATAATCGGCAGCCATACTGATGAAATTGTCACTTTCGGTTACCGGGATGATAACAGAAAACCTGCCCTGATCTGAAAGCAAACCAGCGACGGTCTGTATCAGGTCTTTTTGGGGTAACTGACCGGTGTGCCTTGCCTGGTGCCGGTTTGCAGAGGGGGAAGCCGTTCCTGAGTTGAAGAATGGCGGGTTGGAGACAATAAGGTCATAAGCATGCGTAGCATGTGCGCTGAAATCTTGAATACTTTCATGAAATACCTTTACCCTGTCGGCCCAGGGACTATGGCTAACGTTCGTTAATGCCTCGGCTGCCGAAGCCTGATCGATTTCTATGGCATGAATGCTGGCAACAGGGTTTCTCTGCGCAATCATTAAAGCAATCAGACCTGTGCCTGTGCCGATATCCAGCACTGTTTTGGAGCCGGTAACATTGGTCCAGGCGCCTAGCAGTACCCCGTCAGTGCCCACTTTCATGGCGCTGCACTCCTGTTTAATGCTAAACTGTTTGAAATCGAACTGGCCCTTTCTTCTTTTCACGTGGCAAATATAGCAGGATGCATTTGAAGCGTACAGAGTATTTAAACATGATAGATCTTTAGCAGCTTAGGTTTGATCTGTTGTATGGTGCTAATGTGCAGATATCTGGTAAAAAGTGAGTTAAATACACACTAAAAATGAGATGGTTTCGGATTACCTGTTAAATTTGAACATCAACAAAGAGAAATAAAGCTACAATATTAATATGAGTACTTCAGTCAAAAGAAAACCGGGAACCGATCTTGAAATAGCCCAATCGGCAGACCTTCGTCATATTCGAGATATAGCAGCATCAGTGGGAATACCCGAAGACAGCCTTGAAATGTATGGTAAATACAAAGCCAAGCTGCCCCTAGACCTGATTGATGAAGAGAAAGTAGCCCAGAGCAACCTCGTCCTGGTCACTGCTATGACGCCTACACCGGCGGGTGAGGGCAAAACCACTACCTCCATAGGCTTGACTGAGGGGTTGAACCGTATTGGGAAGTCAACCACTGTTGTGTTGCGAGAGCCGTCCTTAGGGCCTGTATTTGGTATGAAAGGTGGCGCAGCCGGAGGGGGATACTCCCAGGTAGTGCCCATGGAAGATATCAACCTTCATTTTACCGGAGACTTTGCTGCCATAGAAAAGGCCAATAATCTGCTGGCCGCCATGATTGATAACAACATTCAAAATACAAAAAACAATCTCGGCATAGACCCGCGTACGGTAGAGTGGAAGCGCGTGATGGATATGAACGACCGCTCGCTGCGTAATATAGTTACAGGTATGGGAGGCAAAGCAGGGGGTATGATGCGGGAAACCGGATTTAACATCACTGCCGCCTCTGAGATCATGGCGATCTTATGTCTGGCGAAAGATATGGATGACCTGAAAGCCAAAATCGGAAATATATACATTGGAGATACGTATGGCGGCGAGGCCGTATTTGCCAGGGATATCAAAGCGGAAGGCGCCATGGCAGTTCTGCTGAAAGATGCCATCAAACCTAATCTGGTTCAAACGCTTGAAGGCAATCCTGCTATTCTTCATGGAGGGCCCTTTGCTAATATTGCCCAGGGAACAAACTCGGTTATCGCCACTAAAATGGGCATGTCCTTATCTGACTATGTGGTGACTGAGGCAGGTTTTGGCGCTGACCTTGGCGCTGAAAAATTTCTGAACATCAAGTGTGGTTATTCAGGGCTTTCTCCAAAAACCATAGTGGTAGTAGCTACCATACGCGCTTTGAAATACCATGGAGGCCACCCGCTGGCAACATTAAAGGAGCCGGATACTGTTAGCCTGTCCAAAGGTCTGCTTAACCTGGAAAAACACCTTGAAAACACCAAAATATATGGAGTGCCGGCCGTTGTAGCCATAAATAAATTTGTAAGCGACACTGACGAAGAGATCAATATTGTAAAAGAAAGGTGTGAAGCCCTCGGGATCAGGGTGGCATTATGCGAAGGCTGGGAGCATGGAGGAGAGGGCACCAAGGAGCTTGCCGAGCAGGTAGTGGCATCGGTGGAGTCCTTTAAAGGTAAATACAAGCCGGTATATGACTGGAGCTGGAGTGTAAAAGAGAAAATTGAGGCAGTAGCGCGTAAGATCTATGGTGCACGGGATATTGAGTTTTTACCAAAAGCTAAGCAGAACCTGAAGAAAATCGAAAGAATAGGCTTGAACGATAAGCCAATTTGTATAGCCAAAACACAAAATTCTTTCAGTGACGATCCTAAATGGCTTGGAAGACCGGAAAATTTCACGTTGACGGTAAGGGAAATAGAAATTGCTGCCGGAGCAGGCTTTTGTATACCCGTAACAGGTAATATGTTACGTATGCCTGGCCTTCCTTCCATGCCCGCCGCGGAAGGTATGGATATAGACAACAACGGTAAGATTACGGGTCTGAGCTAAGACTATAAAAGCAAAACCTACAGGCCATAAAAGATAATCCCGATGAATAAAGTAGGTAAGGCAGAAATATTAAAGATAGGAAAGGGCGCTCCGGTTTTCAGGCCGGACCTGATAGCCGTTGAAGAGCCGCTTGAGATTCGTATTGGATTTGGAAAAGAAGGGAAGCGAGAGCAGCGGAGCATATCAGTCACCATGAGGACACCGGGACATGATTTTGAATTGGCACTGGGGTTTCTCTTTACCGAAAACATCATTTCGGCTTATGATGAAGTGGTAAGTATCCGCTATTGTCAGGATGCCGGCAGACAGGAGGAACGGGAGAACGTGGTTCGTGTGGAACTGTCTCCTGAAGTGCAGATTGATTTCAAGAAAATTGAGCGGCATTTCTACACCTCATCAAGCTGCGGGGTTTGCAGCAAAACCTCTATTGATGCTGTAAAAACCGGTTGCCCTGTACTACATTCCTCACTTAAGGTAGATGAAAGCATCATCCACCAGGCTCCGGCTATATTGCGCCGTGAGCAGCAGGTATTTGAATATACCGGTGGCCTGCATGCTGCAGGGTTGTTCAGTCAACAAGGAGAGCTGATAATAATGCGCGAAGATGTAGGGAGGCATAATGCCCTTGACAAGCTGGTTGGGGCAGCCCTGGTGAAGCAGATGATTCCACTGGCCGACTATTTTGTGCTGGTGAGTGGAAGGGCCAGCTTCGAACTGGTGCAAAAATCGCTGATGGCCGGTATACCACTTATGGCTGCGGTGGGAGCGCCATCGAGCCTGGCAGTGGCCTTAGCTACTGATTTTAACATGACTTTGCTGGGCTTTGTAAGAAACCTTAGCTTTAATGTATATTGTGGAAGAGAAAGACTGATCTATGAAAATAAGAATTAAAGGCAACACTCTGAGGCTTCGGCTCTCGCAGAGTGAAGTTGATGAGGTGAAAAATGAAGGACGCACCAGTGATAGCATTGATTTCGGCCACCGGAAACTCATCTACACGTTACAGGTAATCGACCAGGCAGAAGTTTCTGCATCTTATGACGGTGACTTTATCATGGTCAATATTCCGCCTGAAATCTCCGAAAACTGGGCCAATACCGATCAGGTTGGCTTTGAGGCGGAGCAGCCGTTGGAGGGTGGAGACAAACTGTACATTTTGATAGAAAAGGATTTTCAGTGCCTCAACCCCAGGCGTGGTGAAGATGAAAGTGACCTGTTTGACAATCCATTGAATGACACTTGCTGAAATAAAAAGAGTGCCCCAAAATACTTTCCGGGACACTCTTATTTTGACTTCTTACTTTTAATGCTGTCCTACCTGGTAGTTACCGGGAGTAAATTTGAAGCAGGTGGCCACCCTGTTCCATGCATTGATCTGTGCTATGGCCAAAGTAAGATTGGCTATTTCTTCTTTCGAAAAGTGCTTACGGAGCTCTTCATACAAGTCCTCATGTACGCCCCCATCGGGCAACAAAGTCAATGCTTCTGTCAGGGCCAGCATCGCTTGTTCCTTTTCTGAATAATATGGTGTCTCCCGCCAGGCAGAAACAGAATATAGCCTTAGAGGAGATTCCCCTGCATGAGTAGCCTCTTTAAAGTGCATGTCCAGACAGTATGCACAATTGTTGATTTGTGAAGCCCTGTAACGCATGAGCTCAAGTTCCTTAGTGCTAATTCCGCATTTACGTAAATGCTCTTCGGTTTTCAGCATTCCGGTAAACACACCCTGCGGTAATTCCTGATACGAAATTCTTTCCATGATTGAGATGATTTTTAAAGTTTAAAAGTGATTTCATGGATATGACAGAAAACCCCGGCACCGCGTGACACATTTCTTAAGTTTCTAAGAAAAATAAATGATATAGTTTGTAACTATAAGAAATTCAGTTGATTAAGTTTTTTAGGATTGCGTATAAAATAAATGTTTTCAATGTTGCCTTCCTCATTGAGCTGTAGTACCTGGCAGAGATGTATCGTATTGCCCTCAATGTATAACAGGGCCGGCTGGTGGTTAAGTGTGGTGTAACTGATCCTGACATCGGCATGCTTAAAGAACTTTTCGAAAACCCCAAGCAGAAGTTTCCTGACGTTTTCAGGACCAAAAATGGTTTTTCTTGCAGCAGAAGCTTCTTTTCCTCCATCAGATACGGCTTTAATGTCATTGGTAAGCATCTGTTGCAGCGCTTCTGCATTGCCATTGAGCATCACCTCTACAAACTGCTTTAGCCTGGCCTCGTCTTTGTCTGATCGGGACACTGCCGCCGGGTTCAGTCGTTGCTTGGCCCTTTTGAGTATCTGACGGCAGTTGTCGATAGAAATATTAAGCAGTTCGGATATTTCGGCATGGCTGAAGTCAAAAGATTCTTTTAAAATGAAAACAGCCCTTTCTTTTGCATTGAGCTGCTCCAGCAAAACCAATAACGAATAGGAGAGAATATGCCTGCGGTCCATTTCTGTTTCCAGTTGTACCGGCTCCGGCAGCCATTCTCCTGGGTAGTCTGAGAGCCGTTCCTTCTGCTTTCCTTTAAAGTTGATGGCACCATTAATTACTGCGCGGATCAGGTAAGATTTTTGATTTTCAACCTTTTCATGGTCTACATTTTGCCATTTGATCATGGTCTCCTGTATGATGTCTTTGGCATCTTCCGCACTTCCCAAAATGTTGTAGGCATATGGAAAAAGGGTTTTCTGGTACTCATCAATGTTGAATGGCATGACTCACGCTTTTTGGTGAAACTAGGGAAAAGGAATAAAAGGTGCTATAGAAGCCGCACAAAATAAAAACGGCTACCCCCTGGAGGAAGTAGCCGCTTTGCAGGTGCACTGCTTATTTTTATTTCAGAGGCCTGTCAAAGATCAGCCTGTTTGTTCTTTGTTTTTTATCTACTGAGGTCATGATAGGAGTAAATTCTTCCCCGCTCGTTCTGGCCTGGCGCCCACCCATACTGGAGCCCTGGATCAGCTCGATGGCACGGGCCAGTAAGGGTTCTTCAATATCACCCAGCGCCTTCATAGGATACTGGAAATCGTTTACCAGGTTATCTCCAACAGGAGCAAACCCATTGTCATAACCAGAGTACATTTCACTGTTAAAGATCTTGAATACGATAGGAAGTATACCATACTCATTATCTTCGTTATCCTCATCTTCAATAGGAATAGACCCTACGTTCTTGCCTACAGTAGTGTCACCGATAATCGTTACATCCATATAAGGGTCAAGACCGTTAATGATCAATTCGCTGGCAGAGGCTGTTTTTGAGCCGGTAAGTACATAAAGTTTGCTACCGATGTCACTGCCGATATTTTCCGCTTTACTTAAGAATTTTCCTCTCAGGATGTCGTCGCCGTCAGGCTGGCTTTCAATATAATTTTGATACAGGTCATTCCACTGATTTTGGTAGAAAATGTTTGATGTAGTTACGCCCGGAGCCAGTAAACTTCCCAGGTTGGTAGCGGATGATACGGAACCCCCACTGTTGTATCTCAGGTCGAGGATCATCTCATTTACACCGGCACTTTTGAACCCGGCTATGATCTGGTCCATTTCAGCATCATAGGCTTTGGCATCAGTAGGCCCCGGAGAGAAGAAATTGTATACATAATAACCGATTTTTCTATCGCCGATGGTGAACACAGTGTCCAGCAGATTAGGATTTTCCGCCAAAACTACTGCAGAAAGACTGGCAGTTCCCTGATCTTGGTAGCTATCCAGTCCTTCGTCATACCTTCTGTAGCTGATAGAGTGATTATTATATATCTCAGGTATCAGTGTCTGGTAATTAGACAAGTTGATGGTCGTACCATTGATCTGGTAGATAACATCACCTCTTTTCAGGCCAATGCTTTCGGCTGAAGAATTGGCTTTGGTATAAAGCACAATAGCCACCACATCGTTGCTATTCTCGACCCGTGCGAGAGCGAATTCATAACCGGCATCCTTGCTTACACCGCTCAATGAGTTGATAAGCTCTTCGTAGTTGGGAACAATTACTGAAAACCGGTCACCCTGAAAAAGTAAGTCATTGAAAAGATCTTCAGGCTCCTGGGTTTTGTCTACATCGGCAGGGATTTGATCTGTCCAGTAGTAGACCTCTTTCATGATATCGTAGAGCCAGTTATTGGTATCCAGTTTTAACTGTTCGTCTGGTGATAAAGCATCATCGTCATCTTTACAGCTTGAGAAGCCAACCAGAACGGCCAGCAACAGTAGGATTGAGCGGTTAATCTTCAGCATTATATTTATTGTTTTTTGAATATAAAAATAGGAACGTCTGACCACGAAAAAAAATTCTTTAGGTCAAATAGAAAAATATTGCAAGTCAGCTCAGGTTGATTATAAAGCTACTTATACCCAGGTACAGACAAAGCGGAGAATAATATTTCGTATCAAGGGAGGCAAAAGTGCTGTGCTTCACCTTCTTCATAAAGCCTACATACCTGAAATCTCCTATGGCTCGCAAAGTGAATATAGCGCCAATAAGCCATAAGCTATTGGTGACAAGCCACTGAGGCAGAGCCGGAATAGGCATGAAAGTATGGATGATAAAGAGTGCGGCAAAAGTCAGCAAACCTGCAGCCACAACGATGCAGGCAAAAATCCCGGGTGTGAAAAGCGGCTCATTGCCGGGGGTTGAGGGCAAGGCTTTCTCTGCAGCCCATTTTCCTCCAAAAGCCCAATAAATATGCAGAAAGCCCAGCATCGCCAGGATTGAGATGTTGATAACAGATAAAGTAGCGATCATTAATAAACAGCTTTGTAGTTGATGTCTATATTTAATTCCGTCATTTCACCCTGCTTTACAGTAACGGGATTGACATTGCCCTCACCGTCAAAAACATTGGCAAACAACCCGTCTTCCTCTTTGGTAAATACAGAGTACCTTCCCGGAGCCAGTTGAACTGTAAAGTTGCCATTTTCATCTGTCTCAACAGTTTTGATCAATTCCGAGGGTACTTCTTTGTAAAGCTGGTCCTCCTGGATAACATTCTTCATGGAAGTAACTTCATAGATAAG
>NZ_SMLW01000554.1 GCF_009711405.1 Fulvivirga kasyanovii
ACCAGCGAAAGTTTGGTTTGCAAGCACAGATGTAAGGTTAAACACCTAGTATTGCATTTTTTAAAAACTGACTTAAAAGATTGCCAAGCCGGAAAAATCACACGGTAAAGTGACTCATTTCAAGTATCTTGGCACTATTTATATCAATTAATCAACAAAGGTAACTTATGAAAAGAAGAGTTAGAGGGTTCCTGTTAATGGTTATGCTTATTGCAGGCTCGTTTGCAGGCATACAGGCACAGGGAACGGTCCAGGGCGAAGCACAGCTCCCTCCAAGAGAATGGTTTATACTTGATCCCGCTACGGACAACGTACAGGGAGTAAGTGCAGAAAAAGCTTACAACACTATTTTAAAAGGAAAAAAATCTGAAACAGTAACCGTAGCGGTAATAGACTCCGGTGTGGATATTGACCATGAAGACCTGAAGGGCAAGATCTGGGTCAACGAAAAAGAAATTGCCGGCAATGGCATTGACGATGACAAAAACGGATATATAGATGATAAATATGGCTGGAACTTCATAGGTGGCAAAGACGGCAGAAATGTAGAGCAGGACACTTATGAACTTACCAGAATATATGTAAAGCTGAAAGAAAAATACGGCGATACTGAGGCAAAAAAAGTAAAGAAAAAAGATAAAGAGGAGTATGAATACTGGCTCAAGGTGAAAGAAGACTTCGAAAAAACTTATGACGAAGCCCACCAGCAATACAACTTTTACTCCAACCTGAGAGACAACATCGTCAGGTTCCATACCCTGCTCAAGGCATATGTGGGCGTTGAGCAAATATCGCTTGACGACCTGAGAAATATTGATACTCAGGATTCCATAGTACTTACCGCCAGAAATATCATCGGCATGATCTACCAAAATGTGGGTGAAGATGCCGATTTCGACCAGATCACTCAGGAGCTTGACAAGGCTGTGGAGCATTTCGGCAATCAGGTAAACTATGCCTTCAATACAGAGTTTGACCCCAGGGGCATTGTAGGTGACAACTATGACGACCCGTATGAAAAAGGGTATGGCAATAATGACGTGAAAGGGCATGACCCCAGCCACGGCACACACGTAGCAGGTATTATAGCAGCCAACAGAAATAATGAACTGGGTATAAAAGGTATCGCTGACAATGTGAAGATCATGGTGGTAAGGGCGGTGCCTGATGGTGACGAACGCGACAAAGATGTGGCCAACGCTATTATATATGCAGTAGATAATGGGGCACAAATCATCAACATGAGCTTTGGTAAGTCATATTCACCACAAAAAGAAGCTGTGGACAAAGCCGTAAAATATGCTGAAAGCAAAGGCGTATTACTGGTACACGCAGCAGGAAACAGCTCAAAGGATATTGACAAAGGAAAAAACTTCCCGACCAAAACCTATGCAGGTTCAAAAGCAAAAGCCACCAACTGGCTGGAAGTAGGAGCCTCGGCCTGGGGTGAGGGTGAAGATTTCGTGGGTGAGTTTTCCAACTATGGCAAAGAAACTGTTGACGTATTTGCCCCGGGTGTGGATATCTACTCTACCACACCTGACAACAAATACGAGTCTTTTAACGGAACCAGCATGGCAGCACCCAATACAGCAGGTGTGGCAGCACTGTTGATGTCGTACTACCCAGAGCTTACAGCTTTTCAGGTAAAAGATATTATAGCCAAATCATCCAGAAAATTTGACAACCTTAAAGTGACCAAGCCTGGCAAAGAAGAGCTGGTTGACTTTAAAGACCTGTCTATCAGCGGCGGTTTGATCAATGCCTATGAGGCGTTGAAAATGGCTGAGTCCATGACAATGGAGAAGAAAAACTAATAGATATAAAAATTGTCTTGAAGATAAAACCAGCCTAACTTTAGGCTGGTTTTATTCATTTATACATACATATGGAAATATTACGACATGCGCACTCCGGCCTCAGATGGTTTGTGCTTATTGCTTTGATTCTCGCTATAGTTAATGCGGTTGGCAAAACCAACGGCTCCAAACCTTTCACAGACAAAGACAAGAAATATGGGCTGTTTGCCTTGATTTTTACTCATTTGCAATTTGTGCTTGGCCTGGTATTGTATTTCACCAGTCCAAAAGTGGTATTTGCCGCTTCTGCCATGAAGAGTGATGTATTGAGGTTCTTCCTGGTAGAGCATATCGCCATCATGCTGGTTGCCGTTGTGCTGATCACAATCGGTTATAGCAAGTCCAAACGTGCAGAAACGGATGGCAAAAAGTTTAAGTCAATTCTCATTTTTTATTTAATAGGCCTGATACTCATACTTGCAGGTATTCCATGGCCGTTTATGGATTATGGAGCATCATGGTTTTAAATTAGATCAGCGGATCTGGCTTGAGCAGGGCGACATTACCCTGCTCAGGGTAGATGCCATAGTAAATGCCGCTAACAACTCCCTGCTGGGCGGTGGCGGAGTAGACGGTGCCATACATAGGGCTGCAGGCCCTGAACTTCTGGAGTACAACAAAACACTGGGAGGATGCGACACCGGCGATGCTAAAATCAGTCCGGGGTACAAGCTACCTGCAAAATTTGTGATTTCAACCGTGGGGCCGGTATGGAAAGGCGGCAACAAAAATGAGGACGACCTGCTTGCTAGCTGCTACCGCCGGAGCCTGGAAGTTGCTGTCGAAAACAACCTCTCCTCCGTAGCATTTCCCTCTATCAGTACAGGAGTATACGGTTTTCCCTTCGAAAGAGGCTGCAAAATAGCCCTGACCACCATCAATACCTTTCTGGCAGGCAACCACTCCCTTCAAAAGATCATCTTAATTACATTCAGCCATGAAGATTACGCGGCTATGAAAAAAGTGCATGACCAAATGAAAAGTTAAAAAAGTGTAATTTAACTTATTTCCTTACATGGTATAGTCCCCTGATTGTAATTGTGGTCAATATTGCACATTTTACAGCAATCCAGATTTTGAAAAATCCGCTTTTAAGCATCTTCTTCCTGCTTTAGTTAAAGTGGCATTATTTTTTTAAGTACTATGTACATGGGTAGCAATATCATGGTTATTGGTAATTGTTCAGAGGAGGCCGGGGTCTTAAAAGAGCAACTGATTTCGATTGGAGAAAAGGAAGTTATCTTCCTGACCACCGACCAGCTTACCTCATGCCAGTGCCCAAAACAGTCTCTGAAGCTTATTATCTTCATGACAGAGTTGCTGGATACCCAGGCCCTGGAACAATTTAAAACGCTATACGCTGCTTTCCCCAAGAAGCCGATAATCATAATTTCTGCTGATGATACTGAAACCGGCCTAAAAATGGTAAGCCTCGGGGCACAGGACCATTTGGTAAAAGGAGAATATAGCCTGCCCCTGCTAAAAAAATCCATTCACTATGCCATTGAGCGAAGTGCCATGCTCAAGCAAATCGACAAGACCAAAAATGAATACCAGGGCCTTTTTATGGATAACCCCAACCCCATGTGGATCTATGACCCGGATACTTATAAATTCCTGCAGGTAAACAAGGCAGCCGTTGATAACTATGGCTATAGCAAAGAAGAATTCCTAAACATGACCATCAAAGATATCAGGCCTGAGGGAGATGTGTTCAGATTACAAAAAATGGTCAAAAGCCAGAAAGAGGAAGGAGTGATTGATGGTGGTGTATGGCTGCACAGGAAAGCTTCCGGCGATGAGTTTTATGTACATATCTACTCTCACGACACATCATTTAAAGGCAAGAAGACCCGGCTGGTGGTGGCCATTGATGTGGATAAAAGTGTGAAACATGAAAAGAAGAACGAAGAGCTGACACGACAATTGCAAACTTATTCTGACAGGATAAACACCATTCTCAACAGCATCAGGGACAGCTTTTTTGCCGTGGATAAAAACTGGAACTTTATATACGTCAATAAGATGTTTGAGCTGTTGTTTGCCAAAAAAAAGGAGCATCTGCTAGGCAAAAATGTATGGACAGTGTTCCCTAAAGAGTTTGCTACTAAAATAGCGCCCCGGTATGAAAAGGCAATGAAAACAAAAAAGCATTTCAAGTTTGAAGAGTTCTTTGAAGAAATGAATATGTGGTTTTCCGTGTCCGTCTATCCTTCACAAGAAGGTCTATCCGTGTATATTCAGGATATTACTCAATCCAAAATCATGAAAGAGGAAATTTTTAAAGAACGGACCAAACTGAATGCACTTATCAACAATACTGACGACCTGATATGGTCTATTGACAAGCATATGAGGTTGCTTACAGCCAACGATGCACTCAAAGCCATCATGAAACAGTTTAATTCACACGGGGTAAAAGTAGGGGAAAACATACTGGTAGATGGAATAGAAGAATCCATCAAAGCTGATTGGGCTGGATATTACAAAAAAGCCCTGGAGGGTACAGCCCTCAACCTGGAATACGAAGTAACGATACCGGGTAAAGGAAGAAAATACCTTGAAGTCAGTTTTAACCCTATTAAAAACCAGAAATCAGAAGTGTTTGGAGTAGGGTGTTATGCCCGTGACATTACGGAAAGAAAAGTGCACCAGCTCACCATAGAAAAACATAACCGGCTACTGGAGGAAATTGCCTGGAAGCAATCCCACAAAATGCGCGGCCCTGTAGCCAGTATCCTGGGAATTATGTCGATGCTGGACCTGAACGACCTGAACAGCACTTTTAATCAGGAACTACTGAAGCACCTGAAAACTACTACCGATAAGCTCGACCTGATGATAAAGGAAATAGTAAAATCCACAATATCCATAGAAGCCTCTAACAAAGGCGAATAAATAAACCTTTGAAGCTGTTAATGGTTATAAATTCACGCCAACCGGGTGAGCGTTGGAAGCTTGAAAATCATTAAATTAGGGGTATGAAGTATGCTATTGTTATTTTATGTATAGTTATTTCCACCTGCATACACGCGCAGGTAGAGCATAACTTTGAAATGGAACCGTCAAATACCAACTGCCATGAGCTACCGGAAAAGTTTAACTCTCCCTCTCAGGCTATTGACGCTGTTGAGAAATCGACTTTCAGGTTTACGCAATCTATAAAAATCTCACGCTACCATAGTCCGAAAGCAGCCTTTTACTACTCCTGCGATGGAAAAACCGGCTATATGATCGTAACCCTTAAGGATGATAGCCGAGATATTTATAAGAACATTCCGCAGGAGGTTTGGGACCAGTTTTCCAACACCAACGACCCTATAGGGTACTACGCATCCAATATTGAGAAGAAATATGAAAGTATTCAATAGGTTCACCGCTTTGGCCCTGATAAGCATAGGTGCTATAAGTTGCCAGCCAAATGGCTCAGCAGATGAGCAGGTGCTAATAGATACCGACCTCGCCTTTGCCGATATGGCAGAGCAACAAGGGGTTGGTGCTGCATTTATAGCCTATGCCGACAGCAACGCCATCATCATGCAAAATGGGAGGTTCCCGTTGAAGGGTATTTCGGAAATCACAACAGTATATGCTAATACACCCACTGATCTTTCACTTGTCTGGCAACCCGAAAAAGCTGAAATATCAGGCTCAGGCGATCTGGGTTATACCTTTGGGCAATACACTTTCAGCAATCAAAACACTACAGAGAAGGGACATTATGTAACGATTTGGAAAAAGGACAAGCAGGACAATGGAAGTATGTATTAGATACGGGGACTCAAAACCCAGAAGAAGAAGACAAGGCACTGTAACCAAAGCATGTTGCGTTTTTGTAGAAAAAACTACTTGATTTGTAGTCATACATCACGTTTCTGACAGGTTAAGTTGGCTGTTCCGTGCTTTATAGACAGTGGTATAGTACTTGAAATCCGCTTATTAAAACGGGAAGAATATGATCACAAAAACTTTTAACAGTCTACGAGTACCTGCTCTAGGGCTTGGCACCTGGAGGCTCAACGGTTCTGCATGCAGAAAAATAGTTTTACAGGCACTCGACATAGGCTACAGGCATATCGATACGGCTGATGCTTATGGCAACGAGCAGGATATAGGAGATGCCATAGCACAGTCGGGCATACCCCGTGATGATATCTTTCTAACTACTAAACTACCCTGGGAAAAACTGCGGGGCGATGAAGTGATCTCCTCCGTAAGGGAAAGCCTGAAAAAACTTCAAACACGGTATGTAAATCTGCTGCTGATACACTGGCCTTCTACCCAGGGAGTGCCGGTTGAAGAAACCCTGGAGGCCATGCAGGTATTAAAGGCTGACGGCAAAATAAGAGCTATCGGTGTGAGCAATTTTACACCTGCACTTTTGCAGGAAGCCATGCAGCATGCCAACATACTTTGCAATCAGGTAGAATATCACCCGTTTTTATCACAAACCCGCCTTCTGGAGCTTGCTACAGAAAATGACCTGATGATAACCGCCTATTGCCCCATAGCCCGCGGTAAGGTATCAGACCATGAAGTGATCAAAGAAATAGCCCGAAACCATGGCAAAGCCCCTACACAGGTGGCTTTGAGGTGGCTTGTACAGCAGGAGAATGTTGTAGCTATTCCCAAAACTGCCAACCCCGATCATTTGAAAAGCAATTTTGATATTTTTGACTTTGAACTGTCGGAGGACGAAATGAACCGGATCTCCGGTCTGGGTGAAGGGCGCAGGCTGATCGATCCGGAATTCGCTCCGCAATGGGAAAACTAACTCGCCTCTGTCCCTATATCAGGGAACAGTACAAGCCCATCCAGTAATATAAAAAGATAAGCAGGGGATTTTTCCCCTTTCTTTATTTACAGTAATTATTTCTTTAATTCAATTACTAGTTTTGTTTATAAGCGGGCTGCCCCATAGGCTTGGCTATTCTGCCTGAAAAATTACACAATCACATTTGCACCTCAGCGGAAGGATCGGCCTATAGGGACAACCCCATTTTATAAACCATTAATCCCTAAACCAACCAATTATTATGAAAAAGAAGAAGATGAAACTTGATGAGCTTAAAGTAAAAAGCTTTATCACCGAGGAGTTTAACGAAAACGCAGCAACCGTAAAAGGAGGAGGCATAGTAATCAATCCATCCTACATCGATGGTTGTCGGTCTGCACTTATTCAATGCGATCCACAAACCTTGCTGACCTGCGGGACTACTACCATTGGAAATTCCAAGATATGCTCCTGGAATGATGGCTGTGGCAGTGCCCTGGGTTGTACAACTACTACCATCGATACCGGTACAGTTGGCGGAACCATAGGCGGCGGCACCGGCTATTAAAACAAGGAGAGGCTGTCCCAAAGGGTAATGTATTCAGGTATCTGGTACTTACAGCGAAAATTCCCGCATATAAAGACCAGAAGCCGTTCAAAATACCTTTGAGACGGCCTCTTATAAAATATTTTGTTATTACTGTTTAGAATTATTCCAAATAAATAAATGTATCATATATTTGCAGCATTATTTAGACAAATTCTAAACACTGCAAATCACTGTATCCATATCGCTGTCTGATATTCCCTACCTGGGCAAAGCAGGGCTGGTTTCTCTCATTGAGGAGCAACCCGATTTTTCCCTTTTGGACAATGGGCAGGATGGTACCACACCTCATGTAAGTATAGTAGACTTAAGCACCTACCTGAGCAAACCTGACAAACCCACAGGCAGAACTGTACCTAAAGATTCTATTTTGATCCTGGCGAGGGATTATACGAAGCAAGACATAGACTATATCATAAAATCGGGCATAAAGGGGTGCATCTCCTATGAGTGCGAGCGTGACGAGGTGGTGAATGCCATACAAAACCTGGCTCGTGGCCAGCGCTTTTTTTGTTCTTCCATTCTCAATGTCATCCTTGAGCAACCCTCACCCGCCCTGGAACCCTTAAGCCCACGGGAAGTAGAGATCATGCACCTGATCATTGATGGCAACAGTAGCAGTAAGATCGCTGAAAAGCTCAACCTCAGCATCCATACCATCAACTCGCACCGTAAAAACATCCTGCAGAAGCTTAACCTGAAATCACCCACGCAACTGATCATTTACGCCATCGAAAATGGCATTATATCTGGCAAATAATACCTATTACTAGTGATCTGTTAACTAGTGGTCAGGTAGGAAATTTCACTAACCGTAGGTATTGTGCTTCTAGTCAGGCCTGCTCTATCTTTGCATTATTTAGAATTAATCTAAATAAAATCGATGCGGGCACCTTTTATAATCTTACTGGCAATCAACTGCTTAATGCAATCTCCGCTGTGTGCACAGCTAAAAATTCATGTACTGGATGGAGGTACCTCCTTGCCTGTTGAAGGCGCTACCGTAGTCATCTCCACTGCTAACGCCCCGGCTACATCATCGTCAATGTACATCAGCGATAGTAACGGTACAGTTTCTATTCATGAAACAGCCGGAGCCTCTTATATTATAGCCGTTAACCATGTCAATTATAAAGCCTATGCCGACACCCTTCATCTTGATAACAGCCTGACCATAAACTTGCAACCCGCTGTACTACACCTCGATGAATTGGTGGTCACCGGGCAATATGAGCCCCAGAGTGTAAGAAATACCGTGTACAAAGTAAAAACCATCGGCAGGGACCGCATAGAAAAACAAGGAGCTACCAACCTGCAGCATGTGCTCAACAATGAACTAAACATCAGGTTTAGCCGCGATAATGCCACAGGCACTTCGGGTATGTCATTGCAGGGCATTTCAGGACAAAATGTAAAAGTGCTGCTGGATGGCATTCCGCTTACCGGCAGGTCTGGTACTGCCAATGAAATTGACATCAGCCAGATCAATATCAATACGATAGAAAAAATTGAAATCGTGGAAGGCCCCATGTCGGTTAGCTACGGAGCAGATGCCTTGGCGGGGGTCATTAATATAATTACTAAAAAGCATACGGAGCACAAACTGACTGCAAACCTTCTACTGCACGAAGAAACCGTGGGCAATGAGTATAGCTTATTTTCAGAAGGCATCCACGCTCCCTCCATTGATCTGGGTTATAATATCAACACTGCATGGTACACTCAATTATATGCCCGTGTAAACAGGTTTGGCGGCTGGACGGGTAACGGTACCGACAGGGATAAAAACTGGTACCCAAAAACCCAGTATTTTACCGGTGGACTTGCCCGCTTTACCCTGAAAGACTTTGATATTTTCTATAAAGTAGATTATCTCAACGAAGTGCTTGAAAACCTCGGCCCGGTCAACGATAACAATCCGTTAAAAGATCCATTTGCCATAGATGAAGAGTATGAGAGCAATCGCTGGGTGCATCAGGTCCAGACTGAAGTGGCTCTGGGAAAGGGGACTTTCAACAGTGCCCTCTCCTATGCCGATTATGAGCGCAGCACTTACCAGTTCACTAAAAACCTGGTAACGGAGGGTGAGGAAATGACATCAGAAGACGAGCAGGATGAAATCTACTATAAAACGTTTTTCACCAGAAACACCTGGAACAACGGCTTGAAATGGCGCTGGGGAACCTCTCAGCTTGGCATGGACATGAACTACGAGCTGGCTGGTGGCACCACGCTAAACGAAGGGAAGAAAACTTTAAAAGACCTGGGCCTGTTTGCCTCTGCAGAACTTACCGTAGGTAAAACCTTAAAAATCAGACCCGGGGTCAGATATGCCTTCAACAGTGTGTATGATGCCCCGGTAACGCCCTCTTTAAACCTCAGATATGGCATTTCCTCAAACACAACTGTTCGCCTGGGTTATGGCCGGGGTTTTCGGGCGCCATCCCTGAGGGAGCTGTACCACGAATTTATAGATGCAAACCACAACATCCTGGGCAATGAGGACCTCGAAGCTGAACACTCCAACAATTTCAACATAGACCTCAACCACACACTGACTTCCGGCAAAAGCTTCTTAAACCTGAGCTTGTCAGCTTTTTTCAACGATATCGATAACCGCATCACGTACTTTACCCCTACCGGCGCAAACCAACCAACTACCTATACCAACATAGCCCGGTATAAAACCCTCGGTCTCCAATGGCAGGGGCAATGGAAAATGAAAAACCTTTCACTAAACCTTGGCTATAACCACACGGGGCGGTACCAGAGCCTGAGTGAGGTAAGTGAGGCTGATGTGCCGGAATTTCTGTATTCGCCTGAGGCCAATGCCAACGTGCAATACGACTTCAGGGAAGCCGGCATTACCTTATCCTGCTTTTACAAATACACCGGCAGGCGTGAAAGCTATACTCTGGTGACACAAGATGACGGCACTACCGAGCCGGAGCTGCTTAAAATGGACAGTTTTCAGTGGCTCGACTTCACCATTAACAAAACTTTCGGCCAGGGTCTAACGGCAACCACCGGAGTGCGCAATGCCCTGGATATTACTTCCGTCAGCAACAACTATCCGGCCGATGCACATAACTCCTCTGCCAGCGGACAAAGCCCTGTTTCCTACGGCAGGTCATACTTTATACAGTTGAATTACACCATAAAAACAAATGATAAATAAAATGAATATGATAAAACTCAGACTGAATAAGTTACTTTTCATGGGCATAACAGCCCTTCTGTTTGCCGCATGCAGCGACGACGACGAATCCTCCTCTACCCCGGTGGCGATTAATTTTACCAATACCGAAGCCAGCATAAGCTCTGCCAACACCAGTAGTGAGGTTAGCCTGACCTTTTCACGCCCGGCAAGTAGCGACGGCACACTTGCACTGGTACTTACGGAAGGTGGCAGCCTGACTTACGGAAGTGAGAATGACTACTATACCACCCCGGAAATGAGCGACGGGGTGCTGGAGTTGCCTTTTAGTGCCGGTGACGAGCGCGTTACATTCAGCGTTTCGGCAGGTGCCTCATTAAATATCGAGCAGGACATCACAATAACTTTTGAGCTACGTGCCCCTACAGATGCCTTAATTGAGGTTGGCAGCAACAGTACCTTATCCGTTACTTTTTCGGAAAACTTTGTGGCTACAGGCGGTACCATAGAGTTGAATGGCGGCGGAGAGGAATTTCCCAACCAGGCCTTTATAGACCTGGGCAAACTCACTCAGAGTACGGTAGACAAGTACACCTGGGACCTGGGCTTTTACACTAAAGCCGGAGAGTTTTATGTAATACTCAATAGCAGCGCTACAGTAATGGCCCGCCCACTGGACAAAAATGACCTGACGGCTGTCACTGCTGAGGATACGCTGGGCTTCGGTGCTGAAATGAGGGTACCACAGTATGATCCGTCTGTTGGAGCTGCGAGCTGGATAGATGCTACTGATGGGGACCTTGCAAATACTGCGATAGGTGAAGTATCTTCTCAAGACTCTGACAATAAAGTATTCATCATCAAACGAGATGGTGATCAGCGCAACTGGAAAAAGATCAGGGTTCTGAGAAACGGTGATAACTACACCCTGCAATATGCTGATATCACTTCGACAGATTTTAGTACTATAGAAGTTGCAAAGGATGATAATTACAATTTCTCTTTTATAGACCTGGATAATGGAGCTGCTTCTGTAGAACCTGTAAAAACGCAATGGGATATCATGTACGGATATTACTCAGTACGCTATTCTACCGGCGGCCCCGCCATACCTTACGGTTTTAAGGATTACATTATCATCAACCGTAATGGTGTATCAGTAGCCATGGTTATGAACAATGAAACGTCTTTCGAAGAGTTTTCAACCAGCCATGTGGCCGGATTGGAATTCAATACTGCCATCAATGCCATGGGTTCTGAATGGCGCGATGGAGGTGGCCCCGGCAGTGCCCCCTCATTGTTTGAGGACAGATATTTTGTAATCGCCGATACAGAGGGTAACGTTTTCAAGCTGAAATTCAACAGGCTGGCCAGCACTACCGGTGAAAGAGGTTACCCTGAGTTTACTTTCGAACTTGTTAAGTAAATAGCATGGATTATTTCAAAATATTGATCATAGCCATAAGACTGGCATTGGGTGGCTTATTTATATACGGAGGCCTGGCAAAGTTCCAGGCTAAACCGCCTGAGCCTAAGAAACAGGAAATTGTGCAACAAAGTGATGCAGACAAAACTTCTGTCTCTACCAAAAAGGAAATTGCTCCGGAAGTGAATAAGATCAGGTCATTTATTGGCGGGCTAAAGCAATCCGGCTATTTCTGGGCATTTCTGGGTATCTGCGAAATTGCATGTGGGTTATTGCTGCTCAGCCAGTATTTTTCCCTACTGGGTGCAGTAATGCTCGTGCCGCTAACGTTAAACATATTCTTGTTCCATATATTTCTTACCCCTGATGATGTTGGGGAGAACCTGATGACAGCATTATACCTTATTGCCAATTTGACCTTGATCTTCTACGACTATCCAAGGTTAAAAGCAGCATTTTTTAATCATTCGCCTATTAAACTAACTACACAATCATGAAAAAGCTATTTATACTAGGCATGGTATTGATCTCAGCAAATACCTATGCACAGAAAAAGAAAAAGCAGCAGGACATAGAGGCCATCAAATCGATGTGCGGCTGCTACGAGGTGACTTTCAACTTTGCAGAAACTTTTGCTTCTGATAAAGATTACGAGTTTCACAATAACTACAGAACAGGAGGCCTTGAGTGGGTTACTGCTGCAGAAGAAAGCAATGACAAAATCGTGCTTCAGCACCTGTTGATTGTGGGCGATACCATGATCATCAAACACTGGAGACAGGACTGGCTCTATGAAAACACAGAATTGTACGCTTACTACAAAGACAAAACGTGGAAGCCGGTAACCCTGCCCAAAGAACAGGTAAAAGGGCAATGGACGCAGAAGGTTTACCAGGTAGATGATGAGCCCCGCTATGAAGGTTCCGCTACCTGGATCCATGCCGATGGCAGGCATTACTGGGAAAACACCACTGATGCCCCACTGCCAAGGAGGGAGCATACCAAACGCAGCGATTATAATGTGATGAAAAGAAGAAACAGACATGAACTAACTACCGAAGGCTGGGTGCATGAGCAGGATAATGACAAAGTGATCAGGGAAGGTGGTAAAGATGTGGTGCTTGCACAGGAAAAAGGCCTGAACACTTACAAAAAGGTTGATGACAGCCAGTGCCTGGTGGCTAAGCAATGGTGGGACAAGAACGCACAATACTGGGCCGATGTAAGAGCGGTATGGGATGAGCTATTCAACACCAGAAAAGAACTATCCTTTAAATCGAAAGTAGATGATAAATTATTGTTTCAGCACCTGTTCGCACTTGGCGATGAGCTGAGTGGCGACGAATACAACTCTGAAAAAGCCAGGCAGCTTATCCGTAAGGCTATACAGCCCTATCTGATCAGCGATATCGAGCTGGCAAGCAAATAAGTGTATAGTGTAGTTTCCCGGGCCGGAATGGAGCATGGTTCTCTTTCCGGCCTTTTTTATTCAAGGGCTTTCCTCAATAAACCCCGGCTCCCTTTAACCAAATAACCTGTCCGGTTGTTGGTTATGTATTCTAACCATCAACATTCGGCCATATGAAAGGAGCAAATAACACCAGATTTTATAACCGCCGCACTTTTATCCGCCATAGCGCACTGTTTGGCACCGTGGGATTACTAACACCAGGCTTACTGGCTTCGGCATGCGGCAACAAAACAGGAAGGGACATGGATCAAAGCTATAAAGAGGGCAAAAAGCTGGGCATTGCCCTCGTCGGACTGGGCAGGTATAGCTCAGGTCAACTGGCTCCGGCACTACAGGAAACACAATACTGCTACCTGTCGGGAATAGTGACAGGCTCCCCTGAAAAAGAGCCTAAATGGATGAAGAAGTACAACATCCCTAAGAAGAATGTCTACAACTACGACAACTTCGACAGCATAGCGGAAAACCCGGATATTGACATCATTTATATTGTATTGCCCAACGGCATGCATGCTGAATACACCATAAGGGCGGCAAAAGCAGGCAAACATGTAATTTGCGAGAAGCCTATGGCTACCTCAGTCGCAGACGCAGAAGCCATGATCAGGGCCTGTGCAGAAAATAACGTCATGCTCTCCCTCGGCTACAGGCTACACTTCGAGCCTCACCACCTGCGCGTAATGCAGCTCGGCCAGAAGAAGGTTTTCGGCCCTGTAGAATCCATCAAGGGCATTGACAACATGGTAATAAATAACTGGGAATGGCGGCTGGACAAAGAGCTGGCTGGTGGTGGACCGCTGATGGACCTGGGCATCTACACCATACAGGGAGCCTGTTATACTATGGGCGAATGGCCGGTAGAAGTAGTAGAGGCCAACTATGGAAAGGTGACCAAGCCTGAACTTTTTAAAGAAGTGGAGCAGTCGATTACGTTTACCCTGAAGTTCCCGAACGGCACGCAGTCAACCCATACTACCAGCTATGCTGACCAGGGCAATTTACTGGAAGCGTCGGCCCGGGACGGCTGGTGGAAGCTTTCGCCCGCCTACAGCTATAGCGGCATCAACGGGGAAACGAGCGAAGGGCCTATGGATATCCAAAATGTAAACCAGCAGGCCCGGCAAATGGACTATTTTGCCCAATGTGTGATGGATAACAAGCCGATACTGGTACCCGGTGATATGGGATTAAGAGATGTCAAAATCATGATGGCTGTTTATGAAGCCGCCGATTCCGGAAAAAGTGTAAAGCTGGACCTCAGCGGACTGGATATACCTAAATATGATATTCATGCCAGGCACAATGAAGCACTGGAAACATCTATGAAATAAAAACTAACAGGATAAATCATCAGATCAGCACGAATTGCTGCTTTTAAGCGCATATTTTAATTAGGTTCAATTAACCTTTTTTTGCGCTTATGTAATTTTTTCTTGCGAATAAATCACTTTGATACCAGTAAAAACGATAGCATTGGCGCATAAGTCCCTCAAAAGGCTATTAATGACACAAATTAAAATGTAAGGATATCTGCGTTATCTTGGCTTATTCGCTATGAACCCGGAAAAATGCAAAAGACTTTACATGCATTCAAGGAACTTAGCGTTCGTTTTTATACGCATGAAACGTCAAAATTGACATTTCTGGTTTTTTTTAAATATCTTCAACTCGTCAAATAAGTAAGAAATGTACAATTAACGTTAAGCTTGATTATTTAAGGGTTTACGTTTGAGTTCTGACAATATTTGATCTGGGTTTTTGCCTGGATCGCGTGGTTAAATAAGCACCATGAAAGCCCTCAGTGACCGGAAAGATAGTCCAACCATTCATTCCGGTCCATTGAGGCACCACTATCCGGATCATGCGGAACTTCTGATGCGAGAACTACATTTTTACGTTTTGCTCTGACAAGAAGTCTGTTAATGGTAGTTGGCAAAGCAGGGTAAAATAGCAATTGGTGGCAGGTTAATAATTTCCAGTTGTACTCCGCTTACTGCACAGGTTTAGGCTTGATCCCTTTACACAGGTAATACATGATGTATCGCTCAACCTAAGAGCTCATTTTCTATCATAACTAGTGTAAATCTTACATGCGGCTATTTGCCATTCCTTCAACTTGTGAGTGACTGTCTGTTTGTTCCATTGCAACTGGTTCAGGGTTTTCCCTGATAAAATGATCAGAACAAGCCCCGAGAGGATTGCCTGGGATACCCTTATACAATACGTTCTTTATCTGCAATATGCCCATAAGCCTTTCTCATGTAGTATAGACCGTTAAATAGGTTATTCAAATGCCTCAGAAGATTGTTACTTTGTAGTTTGAATTGAAATGTACTTTGGTATATCTTCCGTCACTATTATGCAAAAAGTATTGGCGGGAATTAATGAGCCTGAAAAGTTTATTTTAAACAGATCTCAATGGCCACCCGATTTTTTAAACTTAATGATTTGCCCATCAGGGTAAAGATCGTCTTGGGACAGGTGCTACTTATAGCCATTGTCTCCATATTTATATATTCGTATTACCCTGCCCAGCAAAAGAAGATTGCAGTCAAGGCTGCCCACTCCAAGATTGAGAGTATATCTAATCTTTTTTCGATTGGTGTAGGTATTGGTATGGGAGAAATGGATCTCGTGGCGGTATCGGAAGCCATGGAGTGGACTAAACACGACAGCTCAGTGTTTTACATTTCGGCAATAGATACAGAGGGACTGGAGATCACTTCGTACAACCCTGACCAAAGAACATTGCCGGAAGATCTTGCACAAGCTCCGTATAACATGCCTATTGAAAACGAGGAGCATCTTTTATATCAAAAATCGCACATCACTTACCTGGGTCACAACCTGGGTACGCTGATCATCGGATATTCACTGCAGGGCGTTTATGCCAACATCAACAAGCTGCGGGTAACAACACTTTATTTCTGCATCGCGCTTTTCACTGCCGGTGTTATACTGGCGATCATTATCGGAAGTATTATCACCGGAAATATTCGTAAGCTGGACTATGCCATAGATTCTATTTCAAGCGGAATGAAAAATACCCGTGTACACGTGAAGAGCAATGATGAAATAGGTAAAGTTGGCGAAGCCTTCAACCAGATGCTTGATATTTTGGAGGAATCACAAAGCGAATTGGTAGCACACTCAGAGCTGCTTAAGAAACAAAACCGGGAACTTAATCAATTCTCTTATGTGGTCTCGCATGACCTTAAAGCCCCGCTCAGAGCCATATTTAAACTGTCAGAGTGGATCGAAGAAGACCTGGGGCATGACATTCCCGAAGATGTCAAAGCTAACCTGCACACATTAAGAGGCCGTGTTTTTCGTTTAGAAGCACTAATTAACGGCCTTTTGGAATATTCAAAAATTGGCCGAAAGGATGTATCACTGGAAAATGTAGACACCTGCAAGCTGGTCAATGACATTGTCGACCTGCATCAGCCTCCGTCCAGGATCAAAATAAACATTCAACCTGACTTACCGGTCTTCCAAACCAAGAAAATATTGCTACAGCAAGTATTCAGCAACCTGATTGGCAATGCTATAAAATATAACAATAAACCCGAAGGTGTTATTAATATAAGTGTAAACGGTAATAACGATTACTATAGGTTTATCATTGAAGACAACGGTATGGGTATAAGTCCGGCATATCACGAAAAGATATTTACTATTTTTCAAACCCTGGAGGCCCGGGACCAGGTAGAAGGAACAGGGATCGGATTGTCGATCGTAAAGAAGAGTGTGGAAGAAGTAGGCGGCCTTGTTACGGTAGAATCTGAGGAAGAAAAAGGCTCCAAATTCATATTTACCTGGCCTAAAGTAATAAAAACCGGATTGAATTAATGTTCACAATATCAAATTAGGACACATGGAAAATTTAATAAATGTACTGTTGGTTGAGGATGATGAAGTAGATATCATGAATGTTAAAAGATCGTTCAAAAAAAACTGTATCAACAATCCTTTATATGTCGCCAAAAACGGCCTGGAAGCTCTGAATATGCTTTCCGCCAAAGATCCGGACAATTATGTGCCGGCACCAAGAATAGTGCTGCTGGACATCAACATGCCGAAAATGGGGGGCATAGAATTTTTAACAGAACTGCGGAAAGACCCGGTACTGAAGCCTACAACCGTCTTTGTAATGACCACGTCAAACGAAGACAGCGACAAAATAGCAGCATATAACCTCAATGTAGCAGGATATATTCTTAAGCCGTTGTCTTTTGATGGTTTCGTTAATGCTGTCTCAATACTCAACCACTATTGGCAACTATGTGAACTGCCCGAAACAACAAAAATAGAAAGCCAAAGATAGACAACCTATGTCAGGGTGCTTTAAATATATGATTGTAACAGCGTTATTGCTGGCCATGCAGGCCCCACTAAAGGCCCAGGAAAGCTCCTATAGCGACCTTCAGGCAATCTATATTTACAATTTCGCCAAATACACCTCCTGGCCGCAGGAGTTTAATACTTTTACCATTGCCGTGTATGACGATGCTGCCATGCACAAAGTGATCAGTCAAAAGCTTGTGGATAAAACCATCAAGGGGAAACCTATTGAAGTGAAACTCATCTACTCAGTAACAAAAGAAGACTTTTTCCATCTCATCTATCTCAACCGCCACCATTCGAAAAGCCTGGCTGAGGTCATTCAAAACTGCCAACAACAAAACACCCTCATCGTAACAGAAAACGATCAAATCAAAAAAGGAGCTATGATCAGCTTTGTGGTCATTGGCAACAAGCTACGCTTCAAAGTTAACCAGGAAGCCCTGGAAGACAAAGACCTTATTGCGAGTCAGGGATTGTTGAGTTTGGCGATGAATTAAGCCTTACGATATCACCTCTAAAACCTATCAAAATATCTTTATTGCAAGTATTACTCGAATTATATTGTAGCTCCTTTAATTTATTGGTCCATTTTTATAAAATCATTTTATCGAATGTCTACTGCTAAATTTAAAGACTGATGAGACTATCAATTTTATTAATATTTATCTTTTTTGGATGCCAACAGTCTAAAAGTGAATTATCAGGTAAAATTATATACGTTAAGTATAGGCTTCATCCATGCTACCAAGCTATTGTAATAATTTTCCCAGTGACTGGGCATCAGAATCAATTGATACATTGACTATCGAGAATAATAAAGATTTAGAGGAAATACTCAGAAAAATCAGAAAACTAAAGGTTGCTACAGATAGTTTGCAATTATTGGATATTGATGTGGAAAAAAAGTTAATTATTTATCATCGCGATACGATACAAATTGTATGCATGGGACAATTTAATGGTCTAATAGTAAATGATCGTGTTATGCAAAATGATACCTTATTCATTAAGTTTATAAA
>NZ_SMLW01000658.1 GCF_009711405.1 Fulvivirga kasyanovii
GCATTCATTGATACCGAAATCGAGCCAAAAAGTTCTTGATATTGGAAGCATCAAGAGTGATGGAAGTTCATTTTACAATAGTACAAGTTCAGACGTTGAAAAATTGATCTGTGAAAAATTCCGGGATGAGATTTGTGAACAAGCAGGCCTGAGGAAGATCATTAACGAACATCCCATTGAACTTGCCTACTGTTTATCCCTGATCAATTCTTTTATCAGCCATAAAAAAATACAGTCCATTACACCGCCCTGGGTGCTAAAAAATTATCCTGAGGTGGAAAAGATCATGTTCTGCCTGCGAAATAAGCCCTGTATTGGTGGTTGTTCATATTGCAATAAAGCACTCGATATACATAAAGGTTTGAGGAGGCTATTCGGGTTTGACGCTTTCAGGACTTACGGAGGGGAACCTTTGCAGGAGAAAGCTGTTAAAGCTGCCATTGATAATAAATCTATTCTTGCCGTTTTTCCAACTGGCGGTGGGAAATCAATTACCTTTCAGCTTCCTGCTTTAATGAGTGGCGAAAACTCTAACGGACTTACAGTGGTGATCTCTCCTTTACAATCACTGATGAAAGACCAGGTTGATAATCTCGAAAGAACGGGGATCACCGCAGTGGTAACTATCAATGGCTTGCTTGATCCCATAGAAAGGGCCAAATCATTTGAAAGGGTAGAAGATGGCTCGGCCTGTTTACTCTACATTTCGCCAGAGTCTTTGCGTTCAAAAACAATTGAGCGCCTCATTTTGGGCAGAAAGATAGTGCGGTTTATAATAGATGAGGCACATTGCTTTTCTTCATGGGGGCAGGATTTCAGAGTGGATTATCTATATATTGGAGACTTCATCAAATCCATTCAGGAAAAGAAAAATCTTGAAGATGGAATTCCTGTTTCATGCTTTACGGCTACGGCAAAGCAGAAGGTCATTGAAGACATCCGGGATTATTTCAAAGAAAAGCTTTCACTTGACCTTGAACTGTTTACCTCCAAAACATCAAGAACAAACCTTCAATACAAAGTATTTGAAAAAGGAAATGAAGAAGAAAAGTATCAGGCCATCAGGGATCTGATAGAGGAAAAGAACTGCCCGACAATCATTTATGTATCAAGGACCCGAAAGGCAAACCTGCTGGCTGAGCGACTGGCTGAGGATGGGTTTAACGCCAAGGCATACCACGGAAAAATGGAAGCAAAGGAAAAAACTGTCAACCAAAATGCCTTTATATCGGGTGAAACCCAGATTATGGTGGCGACTTCTGCTTTCGGCATGGGTGTCGATAAAAAAGATGTGGGCATGGTCATTCACTACGACATTTCCGATTCGCTCGAAAACTACATTCAGGAAGCCGGCAGGGCTGGTAGGGATGAAAAGATTGTGGCAGACTGTTTTGTGCTGTTCAACGAGGAAGATCTTAGCAAGCATTTCATTTTACTTAATCAAACCAAGCTGTCCATTAAAGAGATCCAGCAGGTTTGGAAGGCGATAAAAGAGATCACCAGGTATCGTTCACAAGTTTCCAATTCCGCCCTGGAGATTGCCAGGAAGGCCGGCTGGGACGATAATGTAGTTGAGATTGAAACCAGGGTAACTACTGCCATTGCAGCTCTGGAAGATGCAGGATATTTGAAACGCGGACAAAATATGCCAAAGGTATTTGCCAACAGCATCCTTACCAGAAACGCGCAGGAAGCCATCGACAAAATCAATGCCTCTCCAAGGTTTGGTCATAAGCAGAAGGAAAAAGGGATCAGGATCATTAAGAAACTATTTTCAAGTAAAAGCAGAAAACATGCTACTGATGAGTCTGCCGAATCAAGAATAGACTACATTAGTGACCATTTGGGCATGGTAAAGGAGGAGGTAATAAACATTGTAAATCTTCTCCGTGAGGAAGGTATTTTGGCTGATGCCAAAGACCTGACAGCTTTCATAAGAAAAGGAGAGAACAAGAACCGCTCGCTCCACATTGTTGAGGCACATAGCAAGATCGAAAATTTCCTGCTTCAGGTATTTGACGAAAATGAAAAAACACTTCACCTCAAAACACTTAATGAAGAGGCCGGCATGCACGGATGTGAAGATGCCAGCATCCAAAAAATTAAAACCCTCATCAATTTTTGGGCCATCAGAAACTGGATTAAAAGGCAAAACCTGGAATATTTGAGGAACCAAATTGCCGTGATTTGCCTGCACCCTAAAGCAGCACTGGAAGAGAAACTGAGGAAGCGCCATGAACTGGCAAAATTTATAGTGGAACTGCTCTATAAGAAGAGCAACGGACCGGTTACAAATGACAATGAAAAAGATGAGGTTCTGGTGGAGTTTTCAGTTCATGAATTGAAAAAGGCTTATGAAACCAGTCAAAACTTGTTCAAGCTAAACATCAGTATTGATGATATTGAAGATACGCTGTTTTACCTGTCAAGAATAGAGGCTATAAAAATTGAAGGCGGCTTTCTGGTGGTCTATAACCGGCTGACGATAGAGCGTCTGGAGCAGGATAACAAAAAGCGCTATACCAAGGATGATTACCAGAAGTTGCAGCAGTTTTACGAGAGCAGGGTACAGCAAATCCATATCGTTGGCGAGTATGCCAAGAAGATGATTAATGACTATAGGGATGCTCTGCAATTTGTGGAAGATTACTTTAGGCTCAATTATACGTCCTTTCTCAAAAAATACTTTCCCGGGAGCAAAGCGGACGATCTCAGGTTAAAGATAACGCCCACCAAATTTAAGCAACTTTTTGGAGAGCTTTCACCAACGCAGTTGAAGATCATTAAGGATAATGAAACAAAATTTATAGTGGTGGCTGCCGGACCTGGCAGCGGAAAGACACGTGTGCTGGTGCACAAACTTGCCTCGCTCCTTTTGATGGAAGATGTAAAGCATGAGCAACTGCTTATGGTTACCTTCTCAAGGGCAGCGGCCACTGAATTTAAGCAACGGCTACATAAACTGATTGGTAACTCAGCAAGCTATGTAGACATAAAAACTTTTCATTCATACTGCTTTGACCTGTTGGGCAAAGTGGGAAGCCTGGAAAAGGCGGATGCGATTTTGAAAGAGACCGTTGAAAAAATAAAAAATAAGGAAGTTGAGGTAAGCAAGATCACAAAGACTGTATTGGTGATTGATGAGGCTCAGGATATGGATGAAAATGAATTCGAACTTATTAAAGCACTTGTGCGGCATAATGACGATATGAGGGTAATTGCCGTAGGAGATGATGACCAAAACATCTATGAATTCAGGGGCGCAAGTTCAGAATACCTTAAACGCTTTATCAACGCAAAAAGTGCAGTAAAATATGAACTGGTAGAGAATTACAGAAGCAAAAATAATCTGGTTGAGTTTACCAATCAGTTTCTGAAAGGTATCCCCAACCGGTTGAAAGAGACTCCTATAATTGCCCGGCAAACGGAGAACGGGAGTATAAAGTTGGTGCACTACCAAAGCAACAACCTCATAACCCCGGTTGTGCATGACCTGCTTGCCACCGGACTTACCGGTACTACTTCTGTACTAACAAAGACGAATGAAGAAGCCCTGCAAATTACAGGACTGCTTTTGAAAAATGGGATGCCTGCAAAGTTGATCCAGACCAACGATCATTTCAGTTTATACAACCTTTTGGAAATCAGGTTCTTTTTAAACCAGTTAAACCTGAATGATGATATTTCCTTCATTACCAATGAGGCCTGGGAAGAAGCAAAGCGGCAACTGAAAGACAAGTTTTATAGAAGCACCAGGTTTGAGGTTTGTCAAAATATAATCAAAGCTTTTGATGCCACTTATCCGAAAAACAGGTACAAATCCGACTTGGAAGTTTTCATTAAAGACTCCAGGTTAGAAGATTTCTATAGCGAAAACAGTGAAACCATTTTGGTTTCTACAATCCATAAAGCAAAGGGAAAAGAGTTTGAGAATGTCTTTCTCATACTCGAAAATTTTGATCCAACCACCGATAGTGAGAAAAGGCTGTTGTATGTGGGTATGACCAGGGCCAGGCAGAACCTGACCATACACATCAATACAAACTTTCTTGATAGCCTTTCAGTGGAAAATTTAGAACGGGTTGAGAATAAGGAAATTTACTCACCTCCCCGCGAAATGGTTATGCATCTCACCCATAGAGATGTGGATCTTGGATATTTCAAATTTGTTCAGCATCGCATGAAAAACATGCAAAGCGGTGATCCACTTGTTATAGAAGATACAGGATGCTCAAACTCGAATGGAGATCTGGTTTTAAAGTTTTCGATGAATTTCCAGAAAATTATAGAAGCTCAAAAATCCAGAGGGTACAATTTAAAAAGCGGCAAAGTGAATTTCATAGTTTACTGGCAGAAAAAAGGAGAAGAGCAAGAAGTAAAAATTATTTTACCAGAGCTGCATTTTGAAAAAACTAGATAAAACCCCTTCCTGACCGCTTCCGAGCATTGCAACACTACAATAACTACTGCGCAAATTGTCACCCAAAAGACACTTAACCCCAAATCTCCGACTTTCACACAATCAATTTTACCGAACGTTTGGTAATTATCTATGAGCGCCTATATTTGCATCATGCGACCACAAAAAATAGACGATCAAACATTGCTGGCAGGACTGAAAACCGTACTGGCTTCCAAAGGCTATGAAGGTGCCAGCCTCAATGAGCTTGCTTCTTCGTCGGGTTTGCAAAAGGCAAGTCTCTACCATAGGTTTCCGGGGGGTAAAAAGGACATAGCCCTGGCGGTGCTGAATTTTGTGGGTGAGTGGATCGATAAAAACATCGTAAATGTGTTGCAGAACAAGCAGAAAGCGCCGAAAGATCGCCTGCTCCATGCCTTAAGCAAAATCGATGAACTGTACAATGGGGGCCGGTCAACCTGCATTTTAAGGGCACTGTCTATGGATAGCGGTATGGACTTGTTTAATACTGAACTCAAAGGTGCAGCTACGAAGTGGATTGATTCATTTACTATTTTGGGAAGGGATCTGAATATGTCGGAGGAGGATGCTCGCCACGCTGCGTTAACTGTACTTACCAAAATTCAGGGCAGCCTGGTGGTGAGTAAAATGCTCAATGACCCGCAGGTATTTAAGGGGGCTATCGGTGAAATTGAAAAGATGTATTTGCAGGGCTAAAAAAATTTGATATAATATTTTACCGAACGTTCGGTTATTAATTCATTTTATATTCCACAAATTGAGAAAACAACAGTAATTAAAACTAATAAATCGAAAAAATGAGTAAAACAGCAATTGTGGTTCTATCTGAACCAAAAGCGGGTTCCGAAGAAGCTTTGGGACGTGTATTCAATGCCATGGCAGCGGCGTATGATTTCAAACAAGCCAATGAAGAGGTGAAAATACTTTTTCAGGGTGCCGGAACGCGCTGGCCGGAAGTGCTTCAAAAGGCCGATCACCCTGGCAATGCCCTTTACAAGGCCATAGAAGATAAAATTGAAGGGGTATCATGCGGTTGTGCAGAGGTTTTCGGAGCTGATCCGTCAGGCCTTGACCTCATCAAGGATAACAGTGTACCGGGTACCACCGGGTTGCCAAGTTTTGTCAATCTGCAAAATGAAGGCTATAGTGTAATTACATTCTAAAACCTGTAAAGTGGGTCTGGCAGGTCATGCTGTGAAGGCCGGCCCACTTCATTTAATTCTGTCAATTATGAATGAAGTATTTCACCAGGGCGAAAGGGCCGTTCAGGAAAGAGCAGGAGAGCAGCTCCAGGCCGGTAAAAACAGCCGGGCTATAGCCAGCTCCATCATCAGGGGCGCTTTCAACTTTATTGAAAAACAACCTATGGCCATAGTAAGCGCTGCCGATGAGCAGGGGCAGGTCTGGGTTTCGTTGCTTATCGGGGACTTTGGCTTTGTTACTGTCCCGAACGCTAATAGTCTCTCTATTAACAGGGGTATGATCTACAGTGATGCTGATGATATATTTTTTCAAAACCTGAAGGGCAATCCAAACATAGGTTCTCTTTTTATTGAGTTGGATACACGAAGAAGGTTTAGGATCAATGGCTCAGTGACTCAAAACGGAGACCGATTGGATGTAGCCGTTGCAGAAGCATACCCTAATTGCCCTCAGTATATTCAACGCAGGGTCATCTCCACCCCGGAGAATTTTAGCAAGGCTAGAGCAGAAAAAGTGAGGGGAACAACACTTTCGGAAGACCAGAAGACATGGATCAGCTCTTCTGACACCCTGTTTGTAGGCAGCCAAAGTACCCATAACCGGTTTGATGCATCACACCGCGGAGGCAATCCAGGCTTTGTGGAAATACTGGACAACCACACCCTTAAAATTCCGGACTACCGGGGCAATAGTATGTACAACACGCTGGGAAACTTTGTACAAAACCCCAGCGCCGGATTACTTTTTATTGATTTTCAAAACAGAAAAACGTTACAGCTAACCGGTACAGCGGAGCTGCTCTTTGATCAAACTGAAGAGCAGGATCTCGTGAAAACAGGAGGTACCGGCCGGTTCTGGCTTTTTAGGATAAAAGAGTCCATCGAAACTACCAATCACCACCATGTCAATTGGAAATTTATGAGTTACTCACCTTTCAATCCGGAACTATGAAAAAGCAACAATACAGCGTAGACAAAATTATCAGGGAAAGCAGTACTATACTATCATTTTTCCTCAAGCCAAAGGACGGTGAACCTCTTGCGGACTTCAAGCCGGGGCAGTTCATTACTATTTATGTACAGCCCGAGGGCTTTGAAAAACCGGTTTCAAGAAGCTACACACTTTCTGACCGGCCCGGCAAAGACTATTACAGGATTACAGTTAAAAAGGAACCGCGTGGAGTCGTCTCCAATTTCCTGCATGAGCAAATTGTCCCGGGCGATTGGATTGAGGGAACCCAACCCGCTGGTAATTTTTATTTGGATGAAGGTACTTCCGCTCCTGTTGTATTGCTCTCCGGAGGGGTGGGCATTACTCCCATGATGAGTATGCTTGAGCAGTTGGTTTTTATCCATTCTAAAAGAAAGGTTTATTTTCTTCACTCCAGCACCAACCAGGAAGTGCAGCCTATGGCGGAGCGCCTCGCAGAGATAAAGGGCAGGCATGCCCATGCTTTGGTCAACATTAACCATTCACGCCCCACACCCGGTGAACGTCAGGTAATCGATTATGATGTGGAGGGAGTTATAACAAAGGATCAACTGAAAGCCACAATTGCTAATCCTGCAACTTGTATATACTACTTATGCGGGCCGGGAGGCTTTATGCAAACCATGTACAACTACCTTATTGAATTAGGGGTGCCAACAGCGGCCATTCATTACGAGTTCTTCGGAAATGCCATACAGCTTGAGGCACCAAAGCTCAGCCAGCCCTTGGAACCTGCTTATGAAGTAAAATTTGCGAGAACCAATAAAACAACCCGGTGGACCGGTGAATATTCCAACCTACTGGAGCTGGCGGAATCCATGGAAATCCCGGTACTTAGCAGTTGCAGAATGGGCACATGCCTGTCGTGCGAGTCACGGCTTATTACAGGAGAGGTGAAGTATGACCCTGAGCCATTTATGGAAACTGAGCAAGGGCAGGTACTTATTTGCTGCTCTCAGCCCACATCTGATCTCGTTGTTGATTTATAGGCTATGCAAAAAACACATCAATATTTTATGCAATTGGCTGTGGTATTGGCCAAAAAAGCACTGGCCAGTGGCAATCCTCCGGTAGGGGCTTTGATTGTACACCATGACCAAATTCTGGGCGAAGGAATAGAATCGGGAAAATCCACCCATGACATCACCAATCATGCGGAAATACTGGCTGTTCGTGATGCCATCAGGAATGGCCATCAGGCTAAGCTTGCGGACAGTATACTTTACACTACCCACGAGCCATGTATTATGTGTTCCTATGTGATCCGGCACCACAAAATCAGCAAGGTCATCTATGGTATAGCAGTAGCTCATGTAGGTGGAGCTACATCAGATTTTGACTTGCTTTGCACCCGCAAAGTGCCAAAATGGGGTAAAGGGCCTGAAATTATCGGAGGCATATTGGAAAAGGAATGCAGGGAGCTTTCGGAAAGATACGAATCACTAACCGGATGATTGGCTTTAAAGTGCCTGCAAGTATCCTCAAGCCAAGGATTTTTGACTGGAAAAACATCAATGTTTCACAGCCGATAAATACACCCAAAGAATAAATAATACCTGCATAGGTACCCTCAGCCAAAGATATGAAGGCCCGGGGCCGTCAGCCTCACCGGTTTGGTAATTGATATGATCCAGGGCCGCTTTGATGTTGGCCGGTAATACAAGCACAAAAAATATGATCAGCAACCACGCTGTCACGTACTGGTATTTTGGCAAAAGCAAACCCAGGGCGAATGCCAGCTCCAGTACTCCGGTTATAAAAACAACTTGGCTCTTAAAAGGCAGGAAATCAGGAACCATGGCTGTCATGCCCCTGGCAAAAATAAAATGCCCTATAGCAGTAAATAAAAGCATACACGCCATAGCGATCCTGCCAGCCAATTGATAGTCGGTTTGCCTGGTTATCAATTTGATAGCAAGTGCAGAAATACCAAAAACAACAAATAGGACGATTAAAGGCTTCATCTTTTTTAGCTCAAAATTCAATGATTTGGCGGCGCCAGGCAATGAATCCAGGTTAAGAAATACGCTTCCTGATCCTGCTTAAAGCCTGTGGAGTAATACCGATATAGGAGGCGATAAACTTTAGTGGAATCTGCCGAATCAGCTCCGGTCTTTCGGTAAATAAATTCAGGTACCTTTCTTCTGCACTTTCATTAAGAAGTGAAAGCTCTCTTTTTGATTTCTTTAGAAACAACTCCTCACTGGCTTTCCTGCCAATTAAATTACCTATTTCAGATTGTTCATATACAGTTTGCAAATCATCATAGGTTAACCTCCAGAGAACAGTTGGTGTAATGGCTTCTACGATGTAGTGTGAGGGTGTTTGGGTAAGGAATGAATCATAAGCGCTTACGAAGGAGCCACCGAAGGCAAAACTAAAAGTAAGGTCACTATTTTCATTGGGGAGATAAAACCTTACAATACCCCGCTCAATAAATGAAAGGTAATTTTCCGTTTGGCCAACCTTGAGGATTTTTCCTTTTTTAGGAAATTGTTGCCGGCTGAGCTTAGAGGAAAAAATCTTCCAATCGCTTTCAGATATATTAAAATGCTCTTTATAGTACTTATAAATTTCCTCCAAACCAGTGTTGTAACTTTAGCCTTATACCAAGATAATAAAACATACATTAAGTACGTCAAAAGCCATACATTGTGCCTTTTGGATCGTTAATTCGCGGGTTTGGAATAACAAATAGAATAATACTTTACAGGTGTTTACTTTGCCGATTCAGGAATGGATACTACTTTAGATGGTTATAAATTGTTTAGAGCATGGAAAAGGAAAACTTTGAGAGTCTTCTTAATACTTCAAGAAACAAAATCCAACTTGGTGATACTTTTGCATCGGTTCATACTTTTTTGAAGAACAAGGGAGCAGATGAGGAAACAGTAAGGAAGATTATCACAATACTTGACCAGGAGGATAGGGAAAGAAAGAAAATTAATCGTCCGCAGGAGCGTCAAACAGCAAAAATTAGCGGAGTGGCACAGGGTATTTTCACCCTTGCTGGTGGAGTGATCTTATTAGTCGCTGGTTGGTATTTCCTCAAAGGCGGCCTTGAGGTTGACAGAATTTTCATTTTACCCTTAATTGCCACTGGGGCAGGAGCTATTATTGCTCTGATTGGACTTATAAAAACCGGTATTGCCATTTTAAAAAAATAACTGGTTTTCCAGAGGCTTCATCCTATTTAGATTATAGGCCGGTATTAACAATTTCCTGATAATTTCCGTAGGTTTATTTGAACTGAGGTTTTATGGACTTTCAAACCCACCGGCTCGATATCAATGCAAAGAACTTCAACGGGATTATTGTAGATACAATCCCGCATGAAAACCCATACGATTTCACCAAAATCCACCGGCATGATTATTATGAACTCCTCTTTTTTACTGAGGGTGCAGGTGGTGAGCAGATCATTGATTTTGTAAAACATAAAACGCTGCAAAAGGCTGTTTACATCGTATCTCCGGGACAGGTACATCTGCTGAAAAGAAAGCCTGGTGAAAACGGCTTTTCAATTCAGTTTACCAAAGAATTTTTACAGCTTAATCTGCCTTCCGCCCACCAGGAATGGATCAGTGCTTTGCAGGGTCAGACGGAGATTACAATTTCTGCCGAAAAGTATGACAGGTTATATGATCTTGTACAAAGATTATTGATAGTATTTGAAGAAAGAACTGAGATGTCCTTTCATAAAGTGGTCAGTTATTTTAGCCTTGTACTTATTGAGGTCTATGAAATTGCGAATGAAAAGCCTGACTTCCGCAAAGACACTCCACTGGCCATGCAGTTCGCCGACCTGGTTCAGAAGCATTACAGAACCCACAGAACGGTACAGCATTATGCTGATATGATGGGGATCTCCGCCAGCAAACTCAACGCCGAAATTGGCAATTCACTCGGGAAATCGCCAAAACAAATCATCCAGGAGCACCTGCTCATAGAGATCAAAAGGCTGCTTACGGTTAATGAATTATCACATAAAGAGGTCTCCTTCGAATTGAATTTTGACAGCCAGAACTCCTACAACCGGTTCATCAGGGTAAGCACGGGCAAAACCCCATCAGCGTTAAAGCAGGAATTGATTGAAATTCATAAATAATAGCGTGAATTAGCTAACTTTTTTACAGGCGTTTGCCCCTACTTTTGCTGCAAATAATTTTAAGATATTTTCATGCGCACTAAAAAGCTTGCCTACCCCATACCTGTTTTCGAGTTTGTTGCCCTTATGGCTATGATGATGGCCCTTGTGGCTCTCTCCATAGATAGTTTACTCCCGGCGTTACCGGAAATAGCCGTCAGCCTTAACCAGGAGGGTTCAAACGATATTCAGCTCATTATTTCCATGCTGTTTTTGGGGCTGGCTATCGGCCAGATGATCTATGGCACCCTGTCGGACTTTATAGGAAGGAAACCTGCCGTTTACTTAGGATTGTTGCTGTTTTTTCTGGGATGCCTGATATCATTCTTTGCAGAAATACTGCCCGTAATGCTGGCTGGCCGGTTGCTACAGGGCATAGGGCTTGCTGCACCACGGATCATCAGCATTGCCCTTATCAGAGACCAGTACGAGGGGTCGGTTATGGCCAAAGTGATGTCTTTCGTGATGTCCATATTCATCATAGTGCCAGCCATTGCCCCGGCTTTGGGGCAGGGGGTATTGCTTTTTGCCAACTGGCGGTTTATTTTCCTTTTGTTGTCATTAGTAGCTGTTATTATCCTTATCTGGTTTATGCTCAGACAGCCGGAAACGCTTGAAGCAGAAAACCGAATGCCATTTTCATTGAATAGGATATTTAAAGCCATAGGCCAGATATGTAGCAATCGTGTTGCTTTGGGCTACACCATTGTGGCCGGCTTTGTAGCCAGCATGTTCCTCGGCTTTCTTAGTTCCATACAGCAGGTTTTTGAGGCTTATGGTAAAGCGGAAATATTTGCAGGCGGCTTTGCTGTTTTTGCGCTTTTTATTGGCAGTGCTTCGTTGCTTAATGCCAAAATTGTGGTACGCAAAGGCATGAGGTTCATTGTAAATGTGGCATTGGGCATCTTGTTTAGCATTTCCCTGATCTACCTGGCTTTGAGCTTCTTCGGCCAACTGGACTTTTGGGTCGTTACCATATTTTTGGTGATCAGCCTTTTTTGTGTTGGCCTCCTTTTCGGTAATTTAAATGCCCTGGCCATGGAGCCGTTAGGTCACGTAGCAGGTATCGGCAGCTCGTTGGTAGGCTCACTATCTACCTTCATTTCCGTACCTTTTGGTATTCTCATAGGGCTGAGTTTTAATGGTACCGCTATACCATTAATCACTGGTTTTTTAGTGTTTAGTTTACTATCATTAGGTACGATTTTCTGGATAGGAAAAGCAGGGAAAGGGTAAAATTCAACGTCAGAAAAGCGTTATAAACCTTAACCAACCTATAATGTATTCAAAACCAACAACTTCACCCGACCGCCTGGCTTGCGGAAAAATTTCCCAACTATTTCTTCTGATCCTGGCAGCACTCATATGGACCGGCTGTAATTCCGGCCAAAGAGAAAAAGAAAGCACCGTTGCAGCAAAAGATTCTGCTACGGTTAAATATTCGTTTGTGGTCATGGGTTGCAATCGCATCTCCTGGCATGACGATGGCACGGCATGGGAAAATTCCGAATACTATAACAAAGCCCACGCCAACCTCACCCAGCTCAATGCTACTTTTGATGATGCCATGAAGCTGGGTCCGGTACCGGACTACTTCTTTTTTGTGGGTGACCTGGTGCTGGCAGAAAGCCAGGACACCAGCGTGCTCGTCGACCAGTTGAAGGCCTGGAAAAAGCTATATGACGATCACCCCATTTCAAAAAGCAAAATTAAAATGGTGGCAATACCCGGGAACCATGAGTTTCTGTACTCAACCCCTCCCGACTACAATGAAGTGCCTAATGAATACGCCAACGAGATCTGGCTCCGGTTAATGCCCGAATTTATTATTGGAAACAATGGCCCCGGCCCAGGAGGCCCTGACAGTCTGCTGAAAGATGAGAGCAGACTTACCTACTCTTTTGATCACCAAAACGACCATTTTGTGCTGATGAATACCGATACCTACAACGAGCCTGGCAAAGTTCCGGTACATTGGATCACCAACGACATCAACTCGTGGCGGGCTGCTAATCCGGAAGGCCATATTTTCGTAATGGGCCACAAGCCCGCCTATGATGCCAAAGGCCTGGCTACCGGAGATACTTCCGACCCGGGATTGGCTTGGAACAAGGCTCAGATTGACCAGTTGTGGGGCACTATGAACAAAAACCGCAGCGAAGCCATGCTGTCGGCGCACGAGCACCTTTTCTGGGCAGGTCAACCCGAGGGATCAAAGTCGTGGCAGATCATAGCCGGCAATGGAGGCACTACACTTGATAGTGGTGATTACTTTGGCTTTACTGAAGTTAAGGTCATGGATGACGGCACCGTGAAGGCATACTCACATGGCCGCCCTGTACCCTCCCCGGATTATGGAGCACTTACGGGCAGCACCACGGTAAGGGATACTTTTGATATTACGTGGGCATCCGGTCAATAGCTTAACAGAAGTGGGGCAGCCTTCAAGGGTTAGTTCTCAGTTTCAGGGTCAATTTTCAAAAGTTTTTTGACCATTCGCTGTTCCGGCAATTCAATAATGAGCATGTACAATCCGGGAGCCAGGTGGTTCAAATCAATTTTTGGGGATTCCCGGGTATTAATGAAGTATTTCCCCAGGGTTTGACCTGAAACATTATAGATGGTAAGGTAGTAAGGCTTAAAGCATCTCGAGGTAAGTTCAACTTGTAAAGAGCCTTTGGCAGGATTTGGCTTTAAGAAGAGGCTGCTTTCTTCCAAACAAGGAGCATTGGGATTATCAGTAGGCTTTAAATCTTCAAATATGGACTGGATAAAATTGGGTAGATCAATTCCAATTCGCTGTTCTTCCCAATCGAAGGAAACTATTTCTACATTGGAAGCCTGGCCCGTCTCATTCGGTTGATTGATTACGAGCAGAATATTTCTCGCCTGCTCACTGGTCTGCTTTAAATTTCCAGCCCCATACAATCTTCCGTCAGGCCCTAACTGCAAACTAAAATTCGCAAGCCCAAAATAATCCTGAGCTTGACTATTCGTCCTGAGCAGCCCTTTTCGGGTTGATTGAGGATCACTGGCATTAAGGTTAAACTGGTATAGCAGGTCTCCAGCGTTCACGCCAGTTTCGGTAAACCCATGCAGATACACCAGCTCACTATTTGGAGAAAAGGAGACACCATATTGCAGGCTGTAATAACCCAGGTTTTGAACATTGGATAACGTCCCTGATGCATTATCAAAATCAAAAATTTCAAATGGAGCCGATGCAGGACTTTGTGTTTTCGGATTATAGGCCCGCAACGTGACCGCCAGCTTGCTATTGTCCGGAGAGGCTTTCATGTGTCCTTGTAGCTCAGTTAAATTATAAATATGAGGACTGCCAATAGGCGTGCTATGGCTAAATGATATACCGGTGGAAGTTATTTTGTAAACCGGAAAGTTATTGTTCCCAATCTCGTGCATCAAGAGCCAGAAGTCTCTCCCGTTGTTATGAGGTACTGCCGCGATTTTTTCAGTTACACTGTCCCTTAGCAGGATATTCTTCCGGTTTTTATCTATGCCTCCCCTTCCATGATCCATGTTCATGTTTATGACAGAATAATAAACAGCGGCTTTGCGAAAATCCTGAACGTTAACGTAAGGATCCGTTTGGATTGTGAAAAGGTAATATTCTTGAGCATTTTGAGGGTTTGGAACACTATAAGCTGCATTAGTGGCATCTTTAGAGCCGGTCAGGCTATCACCATTCAGCATTATTTCATGGTTAGCATTCCATAAGCTTTCCCCATTACTATAGAACAAAAGATTACCGTTGGAATCTGACACTGAAGCCGTAGCGCCAATGGAATTCGCACGGCTGGTGTATATCGGTTGCGGTGCATTCTGCGAAAAGGTTATGGCTGCCTGATTTCCAAAATACCAGTTATTAGCCTGCTTCTGGGAGAACAATACAGGACTATTTAGTAGTAATAGAAGAATTAGGTATGGAAAATGGAGGAGTTTCATCTATTGAAAAAACGGAAAACAAGAAGGTGATGTTTACCTTCTTGTTTTACTTATAGACTAAATAAAATCAAGGAATTCTTTTTGAGAGTGTGGGTGGGCCTAGGGAGGCTGTAACTACACCGGAAAACTCAGTCTGTATATATATTCCAAAAACCGATCCTTCGCCAGTGCTACGAACTGTGAATGGTACCCACTTTTGATCTGACTTTCATATTGAGGAAAAAGCGCTTTCAAAACCTTTGTATGGATTTCATATTTCATGCTTGCAATCATGGAGGGGGTCTTTTCTTTAGTTATGTTCACCGGTAGCTGTTGTATTTCTTGAAGCAGGATTGCATAAACCAGAAAATTCGCCCTATCGTTCATATAGCCCACATTCTTTTGTATTGCTTCCTTGGGGCTTCCTTCATGCGGTTTCCAGGTAATATTTAAGGACTCTACCGCAGAAATCTCGCCTGCTTTTATTGATTCATATATCTGCGCCAAGTCGCGTTTAACCTCACCCTGCAGGTTACTGAAAAAGTGTTGTTCGTGATATAGAGCTTTTGTTTTCCAGTCCCCTTCGTACAACAGAATTTGTGCTTCTTGCGGCTCATGCACATAATTCCGCTCTACACCATTATATCTGTCATACAGCTCCGCAATTAAACTTTTATGGGGATTGTCTTCAGAAAGCTGGGGCGTTTTAATTGCTGGACTCCAATGTTTTTTGCTGGCTTGCAGCCACTTATCCATGTCTTGCATGTCATACTCCTGCTCTCCACAACCACAAAGCGCAGCAACAGTAATTATCAACAGGATAATCGTGGTGTGTTTATAGACCATTAATGCTAAAGTTTTTTGAAATCACATCTGCCTCGTAATAAATGAATATTAATTTTGATTATCAACCTATAAACAAGATTATGGAAGAAAGAACGCGTCTGCATGGTCTTTCAGTGTTTAAAAACTATTTGAAATATCTATTCTGAGGCTTTGCTATTTAACCATTTGATTATCATATGCTTAAACAGGTAAAGGGTTGAGGAAATAATAATTGTAGCCGTATCCCTGGTTAATGGAAATGTTGAAATTGTTTAGGCGGTAAGGAGGTTTTCTTAATAACAATTTATAGCGGTTTATCTGTTATTAACACAGGCTGCTGCTTTTGGCATCCTTTATATACCAGAGCAAAGCCAGACCAGATCAACCAAACCGCGATAAATGAAAACACGGTATATCGACCTTATAGACCAGACTTTTGATTTTCCACAAGAGGAATTCCGGCTTACGAACGGCACACTTTCATTTCACGATATAGACCTGATGCAGTTGGTTAACCAGTATGGTACGCCTTTAAAGTTTTGTTACCTGCCCCAGATATCAAATAACATCAATAAAGCCAGAAAGTGGTTTGATGAAGCCATCCGAAAGCTGAATTATGCAGGAACATACAACTATTGCTACTGCACCAAAAGCTCACATTTTTCTTATGTGCTTGATGAAGTTTTGAAAAACAATGTGCACATAGAAACATCCTCTTCCTTTGATATTAACATTGTGGAGAGCCTGAAGGCTGCCGGCAAGATCGATGACGCACATTATGTAATTTGTAATGGCCTGAAAGAGCGGGAATATGTTAAAAACATAGGACGGCTGGTCAATAATGGTCATCGGCGGACTATCCCTGTTATTGACAGCATTGAAGAGCTGGCTTTACTTGAGGCCGCCGTTAACTTTCCAATCAAACTTGGACTTAGAATTGCCTCTGAAGAAGTACCGGAAGTAGATTTCTACACCAGCAGGCTGGGTATTGGCCACAAAAACATCATATCTTTTTACAGGGAAAAAATTCAGTCAAATGCCAACTTCAAGTTGCGAATGCTTCATTTCTTTATCAATACAGGTATCCGGGATACTGCATATTACTGGAATGAGCTTACCAAATGTGTAGACATTTATATTGCCCTGAAAAAGGAATGCCCGGAGCTTGATTGTCTGAACATTGGCGGAGGCTTTCCTATTAAGGATTCTTTGGCCTTTGATTACAATTATAAGGGAATAGTGGAAGAGATCCTTACCCGCATCAAGACCAATTGCGATCGCGAAAATGTACCTGTGCCTCACATCTTTACTGAATTCGGATCATTTACGGTTGGTGAGAGTAGCGGCATTATTTATTCCGTACTTCGCCAGAAGCAGCAAAATGACAAGGAGAAATGGTATATGATCAATTCTTCGTTTATCACTACACTGCCTGATACCTGGGCCATCAGAAAGCGTTTCCTCATGCTTCCGGTCAATCACTGGCATGAAGAATATGAAAAGGTGCTTTTGGGCGGTATTACCTGCGATAGTGATGATTATTATAATTGCGAACAACACAACAATTCAATTTATCTGCCTAAGTTTCAGCGGTCTCAACCACTACATATTGGCTTTTTCAATACCGGTGCTTACCAGGATGCGATTGGTGGTTACGGAGGCATTCAGCATTGCCTGATCCCTAAGCCCAAAAAGATTATTATCAGCAAAGATGATGAAGGTAAACTTGTGACGCAGGTATTTTCAAACCAGCAGAATTACAGGCAGGTACTCCAGCTTCTTGGTTATCAGGCCAATGGAGCAAACTGGCATGAGAAGGATATTTCAGAGTTTCAATTCATCAATGGGTTTGAGACACACTAGCTTTTTTTTAACTTTAGTAAAATCAAACCATCTCCCCTATGAAAACCCTTTATAATTCCCTGACTGTCTTTTTATTGTGTGCAACTACCGCATTTGCACAAGTCCCAAACAAACAAGATCAGATAAATGCCGCCATACAGGCTGCACCAGAAGAACAGCAGGCCGGAGCATCTGTGCTGGGCTATGATGTGGAGGGCAAGCTGGTCATGCTAAGGGAGGGCACCAATGAATTGATCTGCCTGGCGGATGATCCGGAAAAGGACGGCTTTAGTGTTGCCTGCTATCATCAAGACCTGGAGCCTTTTATGGCCCGGGGAAGAGAGCTATATGCAACCGGGAAGAACCATGGTGAGGTTTTCGAAATACGCGAAAAAGAAGTGAAAGAAGGCAAATTAAAAATGCCTGATCAGCCTACTACATTACATGTGCTTTCCGGTGCTGATGGAAAATATGATCCGGCGACCGGTAAAGTGACAGGCGTTAACTTCCGCTATGTGGTTTATATTCCTTATGCAACCGCAGAGTCCACAGGCCTGCCTATCAGGCCAATGGTTCCCGGTGGCCCCTGGATCATGGATCCCGGCACACATCGGGCACATATTATGATCTCGCCTCCGGCACCTGAGAAAAAGGGAAATTAGTTGACTGTGTGGTGCTAAGGCGGTTTATTGTCAGGATTTTCACGGAGCCCTTCTTTCGAGAACGCCCCCCGAAGTTGTAAATAACAGCGGACAAGGCTAAATCGCAGCGTTACTAAACTTCCAAAAGTTTGGTAAAGCCGCAATTTAGCTCTGTACGCTGTCATCAAATTTATCAACCAAAAAGTGTGTATTTGCTGTGTCCTATCGTCTTAACTTAATAACATTGGAAGGGGCAGGGGGATGTTCTTAACCTGGAAAAGCCACACACATAAATCAAAAACCCCGACAAGCACAAGCCTGTCGGGGTAATCTTTTTATCACGATAGCTCTCTTACTCTTTAATCACCCTTGCACTTCTAATTATCTCTCCATTGATCTCTATCTGGTATAGATAAATTCCTGCCTTTAAAGAAGCGCCGTCCAGCGAAAATTCATACCAGCCCTGATCCAACCGTCCAGCATTTTGATCTATGACAATAACACCCTGAGCGTTGATCATTTTTAGCGATACATCACCTTTACGCTCAACCTTTACTCTCATGTTAAGGCTTGAGGTGAAAGGGTTAGGGTATGCCATGCTGCCCGATCCGCCAGTTCCATAGCTGAGTGTAGCACTGCAATCGCGTACATACTCCCAAACTCCACCGGCCGCCGGGTTGTCCCCCTGAGTCCACCACTTGTTACGGTACACCTTGTTTTCATAGACTACTTCCGTGCCGGATGTGGCATATACTTTTCCTGACTGCCATGCCTCTCCACATGGGTCTGATTGTCCGTTGCAGTCTTCAATAAACTCCCAAACGGCAGCCTGTCCCGGAGTTTCGCCCTGCGTCCACCACTGGTTGCTGTAGAGCTTGCCATTGTATTGGACGATATTTCCGGCAGCAGCATATACCGTAGCAGCATCCCATTGAGGAGCATCGCAGCCACTGGTTTGTATTTTAACCTCAAAGGCTATCTCTACAATAGTGGAGGCACTTTCACTATCGGTAGCCTCTACCGTAAGACTATAGGTGCCTTCTGCTGCAGGAGTCCACAAGGCATAGTATTCATCCCCATTGGCCGTGGAGCTTTGGGCTTGTCCATTGATCGTGAAGGTCACATTAGGTACATCGCTGTCATCTGTTACCATAGCACTCAGCCTGATTTCGCTAAGCTCGCTTTGGGTAATGACTTCTCCATTGGACGGATTTGTAACGTTTACCACGGGAGGTAAATTACCGGCTTCGTCAGCAATAGTAACTTTGATAGTTTGTGATGAGGAGGCTCCCTCATTATCCACTGCTGTGGCTTTCAACGTTAGTTCACCATAAGCCGTGGGAGTTACCTGGGCTTCGTAATAGCTGCCATTAAGTGTGCCTGTCACCTGGCTGCCATTGGCCTCGAAGCTTACACCGGCTATAGTACCATCTGCATCGGATGCAGAAGCCCTGAGCGTAATCGGGGTAAAGGAACTCATCACCAAAGTTTCCATATTAACAGGCGCAACCCAGCTTACATTGGGGCTTTGGTTAACATCAGTGTTACCGGCAGCATCATTGATGGCTTTCAGGAGGCTGCCGCCAGAGTTGTAGTCCACATCCTGGGTAAGCTCCCAGATGATGAGGCCCTGGTGGCCATAATCACGAGAATATTCCAGCTTCTTGCCTGCAAGCTTTGGCGTGTTGTAGTAGATGTTTCGACCATTACCGGTAACATTACCCTGCAACATGCGGCTGTCATTAGCATCATAACTTGTAGGAGCATTGGGAAACTCCGCCACAATGTCTTTGTAAGGTACATACACAAAGCCATTGCCTGCGGGTTTTTGTTGCGAAAAGTCGTAGCCATACATAGGCACGCCCAGCACAAGCTTGCTTTTGGGCACTGAAAAACCTCCATCATGGTTCCATGCGGGTTCTGCCAGGCCCATCCAGTATTCCAGGGCATCCTGCGCACTGTAGATCGGGTTATTGGCCGACTGTCCGGGATAAGTATTTAAGGGCACCTTATACAGAGCCGAATGAGGACCAGAAGGTGAGGCATCCCACGACCCGGTGAAATCATAAGTCATCAGGCCTAACCAGTCGAGGTGATCTACCAGCTCATCGTCATAGTTATTGCCATACCATGAGGTGCCGAATACCGCTGCGGATAGCAGCTTCGAAGGGTCTTTTTGGCGCAGTTTCTGAGCCAATCTGGTAAGTCCGATAGCCGCCGGGTGCGGTCCCTGATCGCTATCGCCCCATTTGCTGCCACGCACACGGCCGCCCTGGTCGCTGGTGCCGGTAATGTTGGCATCTGCCCACCAGCACTCCATATCCAGGTCAACACCATCGAGGCCCTTTTCATCCATATAGTTGATGATCAGGTCGGCGATCTCATTCAGCTTTTGATCATTATTGTGGTATTTATCCATTAGCCAGATGAAGGCAAAGTCAGTAGCTCCACCAAGTGCAACGGATACGGTCACACCTTTTTGCTGTGCTTTTTGCAACACTCCCAAGTCAAACAGCACGGAATCCACTTTGTACTCCTGCGTTTCATCGAATGCAATGGAAGCGAAATCGCTGCTGTTGTAATTGTTGTTGTTTTGCTTAAACATCAAAAAGGAGATGTTCACATGGGTTACTACCTCGGGATTAAACTCATTGGCAATATCATAGCCTTCTACCCACGTGGGCAGATAACCAATGATCCGCTGAGGGCCGTCATAGTCAGGCCCCAGGCCACCGTCTCCACAAGCACCAAGGTTTTGCCAGCTTCCGTCGCTGCCCGGCGTGGTGTTGGTATACCATTTAGCTTCATAATTGAGGCCGTTGTATGACACCTTATCGCCTTGCGTATGCTCAGCGTTGTTGGGATCCCACGGCGTAGCGCAGTCCGGAAACTCATATTGTGCCTGGGCGCATATCACGCCTAGTATGAGTAAGATTAAAGTTAAAACAGGTTGTTTTTTCATAAGGGGTAAAATTTATTTGGGTTGAAAAATAGGAGCCTCTTATAGACATTAAGCTTGATGCGGTGCAACTCTTTGCCTTTGCCGGTCATCACCAGAAAATACAGGTCGGCAAACTAAGCTCGTGGCCTCCGGCCGGTAATGTTGTTTCTATCACTTTCCCGGCTGTTTGTCCTTGTAATGGGTTTGTAGAATTTTATCATAGAATAGTTGGTCGAGGTTGTTCATAGGTTGAAGGTTCAGGCATTGAGCAATAGATACCTGTTACCGGAAAGCGTTTCCGGCCTTAGCATATGTAAGAAGATGTGAAAGTTACCGAGGCTACCGCCTCGTAAGTCCGGTTACGTTCCGTTGTAAAAACTGATGTGCGCAGTTTCCAGGTGCCATGGATACCGGCAGCGGAATACATAGAGGTTTTAGGTGTCTGATGGTCATGGTTTGGTCGGTTATAGGTTGAATATTTTTGATGCCCCGGAGAAGGAGAAGCCACTTTTCAAAACTCCGCCATGTCCGGTAAGAGCATCAAAAACAGCAGCATATACGCCAAGGGAGATGATTTTTCCTAATTTATTTGCTGTTTGGCAGGAAGTTGTAGCTGAATGGTGATTGGGAACGATTGGGTCTGTGATTTTTTGGGGTTTTTGTTCTGTGTTTCCGCACCTACCTGGCGCAGGCGTCCGCTTGTGCCACACCCAGCAGGTAGCTATCTTAGCTCAAGGAGTAGAAAGTACAAATTCCACGATCAAAGCAAACTATACTTTGTCAGCTTTGCTACAGTCTACTGGATAGACCTATTTGTAAGGGAGGATTACAACAAAGAACTGTCGGATAATAAAATGATGGAACAACGTTTGGATTATTTGCACCTGAATCTCGTAATTGCAGATTTGTGAGTGAGCCGTCCTACTGGAAATATAGCAGTGTGATTGATCATAGTAGTGGGTAAGGGTATGTTGAATATTTTGTGTATTGAGTAAGGGCACAAGCGGACGCTTGCGCCAGAGGGCAATCTCTGGGGTAATTTATTCTATTAAAAGAGAAGGTACCCAGTTACCAAATGATTATATAATTATCTTCCTACTAGGGTAATAATAAGCCAAATCAAACCTATTAACAATCCAGCTACTCCAGCTATTAGAAAAATAGTATTCATAGGGTGAGGCCCTGCTATTGTCCAGGCAATGGCATTTAAGACCCACCCGATAAAGATTAGGCAAAATGAAAATATTATTTTGTTCCTTTTCGTCATTAAAATGATTGCTAAATTAATCGTTGGTTGGGTTAATCTTCTCGATTCTCTCAAAGGGAATAACCTTACTTTCCAAGAGTGTTTTTCTCAATTGTTCAGCATACCTATGAGCATATTGCTCTTTTTGATGTGATGGTAGTTTGAAGTAGTTGTCAAATCTAATCTCCCATTCTTCAAATGGTTCGTCCTCTGTTCCCTGTTCTTCAACTTCCTGAAGATAATGTTTGTAGTGGCCAATTTCATGTAGAAGTGTTCTGTATAGCTGGGTGTTTCTTACATTTTTAAGCTCATACTCAGCTTCGAAATATCTTTTTGTTTCAATAATTCTATGACCATCTTCTCGCAGACGTTCAAGCTCTTTCTGATCTTCAGAACTAAGCTTCTTCGACCATTTTAAATTTCGTTTATTATCAAACGCCTCTAAGATAATTGCAGGCCCCGTTTCCCCCTCGAATTCATATGTGTAAATAAGTCGCCCCCAAACCGGCGATAATGTTTCTTCTTTACGTTTCGGTTGCCTTAGAATAATCAGCTTGAGATCTGCATAATCATTGGGAGGTACATGCCTGAGTAGTTCTGCAATATCGTCTATAGTACAAGCATGTTCAGTTGATACTCGTGTGGATTCAATGACGAACTCAAACCGGTTTCCATTTATCGTTCGGCTAACTTTTTGATAGTTTGTTAGTCGTTCGTAAAACGTTTTATTTGTGTTGGCAGGTGAGGGAATGGTTAGTTCATTGTTCTGACCATGTCCCTGTTTATTAGTACCAATATTCTTATTTCTTCTTGTAGGATTGTACATGGTTCAACAATTACTTTCCAAACGTTCTTAGAATGTGGAGGTGGTCAACCAATGTGAAGAACGCAAGCCGTAAAGATATTAAAAAAGAGTAGGTTTTCCTCTGGCGTAAGTGTCCGCTTGTGCCAGACCGGGTGGGTCGCTATCTTAGCTGAATGAGCAGAAAGTGCAAGTTCCGAGACTATTTGGTTGACACAATATCAACAATATGAAATTCGATTACTATGTTGTTTGAGGTAATTAACTTTATTACAGGCATCTGCTTTGTGATACTGGCGATAGTGTATTTCTATAAAATTTTGTTGCATCTAGAGTTTCTGAAGAACATAAATGGAGGAAAATTGACGGTATTCGAAATGCGTCGGAGAGCGGGAGAAATCAAATATGAGGACAGTGATACAAACACGAGAGCTGATTCTGAGGCAAAAAGTAAGATAAACAGGATATTAACCTTGTTAAGAATTACACTAATGATTTTTTTAGTTTTATTATTGATTCGTTTACTGCTCATAAGCTTCTGGCAATACGTTTGACCTACTCTGGCGCAAGCGTCCGCTTGTGCCGCATCCGGCAGGTAACTATCTTAGCTCAATGAGTAGAAAGTACAAATTCCAGGACCAAAGCAAACTATACTTTGTGAGCTTTGCTACAGTCTACTGGATAGACCTATTTGTAAGGGAAGATTACAACAATATTTTGATAGAAAGCTTAAAGTATTGTCAAAAAGAAAAAGGGCTTGAAATCTATGCATGGTGCATTATGCCAAGTCATGTTCACTTGATCATAGGGACAGAAGACAAGCCTATGCAGGACATATTGAGAGACTTCAAAAGCTTTACGTCGCGTAAATTAAAAAAGGAAATTCAAAACCATCCTTCGGAAAGCAGGCGGGAATGGATAAAATGGATGATGGAGCGTGCAGGAAACAAAAACGGCAACAACAACGGTTGGCAGCTTTGGCAGCAGCACAACCATCCTATAGAGCTGTCAGATAATAAAATGATGGAACAACGTTTGAATTATTTGCACATGAACCCCGTAGTTGCAGGGTTTGTGAGTGAGCCGTCATACTGGAAATATAGCAGTGCGCTTGATTATAGTGGTGGCAAGGGTCTGTTGAATATTTTGTTTATTGAATAAGGGCACAAGCGGACGCTTGCGCCAGAAAGTGAGTTTGAAATTGAATGCTCTAATTTGGGCTTAAAGCTTTATGGATATAGGTAAACCAAGCAGGTCATATAGAATGCACCAGGCACAAGAACTACTGAAACACAAATTCCATCAAAATGTTGTCAAAAGTCTGGCTTCTAAACTGGATATTCCACATTTAAGATCAGGAAATGCTACCATAAGAGATAATAGGGGATGGAGAATAAATGAAAAATCTATTGAATACTGTTGGTTAATTGGCATATCCAAGTCCTTTGTAGGTTGGTGTTGGTTATATTCTATAAAATTTAATCAAAACTCTTTTAGGAAAATTCATAATCCTGATGAGCTAACACAAGGGATTTTTACCGTTGATAAAGAAGGGAAAATTGGAGAGTTTTATCAGAAGCATCGACCTCAAGATTACGCCGATAAGATAAGAAGATTGACATCATATGATCTGTTTGATGCGAATAGAGGGCTGACCCTGGATGGCATTGGATATGAATATCTTGTTTTTGCTCCAAATGCCGAAATAAAAATTTCCCTTAATAATCCGAATTCAGAAAACTGGAAAGTTTGGGAAAATGAGGTTTGGAGAGTTGGAAGGGAGTTATCGCTGAATTCTGGCATTCAGGTATCAAAGGAACTGTTTGAATAAAGGCACAAGCGGACGCTTGCGCCAGAGAGTGAGTGAAAAGGATATAAAAAAAATATCAGAGCAGATAGAAAACTCGAAATTTTATAATGCCAAAGATGATTACAGTAATTCAATTTATGACTCTTTGACGACTTATAATTTAAAAGGCTATTGGGTCTTAGATAAAAACGTCTATGAATTTTATCAAGCAGTAGAGCAGTGGAAAGAAACAACTACCATCCAAATCGATCGATTAGAAAGGACAATTGAAGTAAATCTAACGCATTTATAAGCCCCATAAACTATCAGTAGGAGTAAAGAGGATTTTGTTCGGATATGCAGCCAGGGGAGCGCCAGAGAGTGTAATAATATCCTTTACGGGGTGCAATTAGTTACGAATGCCATTATATTTACCTAGAAAAAATTCGATGCGAAACAATTCTTTCTTTTTAGTATTCACAATTATTACAATTTTACTATCGGGCTTAAAAGCCCATGCTCAGAATGGACAATCCATTATTACTAAAGAACGTAATCTGTTCATTGACTCTATCACCTTGCTATTATTCGATAAAGAGCCAATCCGGCCCAATCACGCCTTTGGGATTGGCGAAGAGCTGTATCTGAATTTACACAATGTCAGGGGTCTAACGGTGAAAGATGACCAGAGTCACTTTGGGATCAAAATAGATATCTCTACCGCTTTGGATGAAAAATCTAAAGTTACATTCGAGCATTATGCTAATGATTTTCAATTCACCCCGGATTCAGAAAGTATAATACTCTACTTTCCGCTGATCTTTGATAATAAATTTTCCCCGGGAGTTAATTATTCTGCCCAGGTTCATTGCTATGATTACAACGACCCCAAAAGGAGTATTGATATCCGGTTTGACTTCACAATAGACCCAAAATTTAGTTTAAAAAAACTAGAAACAACATCCAACGAGCTTGGTCTCACCTACGTATCATCATATTTTTCTTTAGATCCGGCATTGCCCAGCCATACCAATGTTTTTCAATACAATGAGGAAGGGCCTTATAAAGTATATTATTTTTTAAATGAAATAGATGATGCAACAAAGCCCACAAATGCAACTGCCAATTTATTTCTGGTATACTATGGCGATCACAATCAATTTACCGGCAATTACCTGGTTTTTAAACTGGGATCAGACATACGCATTGAAGGAGAACACTTTGATGTTAACGCATCTTTTAAAGTTGGCAACACCAGGTACCGTGCTATTGGAAAAGGTAGTTATGCTATCGTGACAATCATTACCGACAACGTCGGAAGCAATAAACTTGTAACTGTTGATAATTTCTATGTTGTTGATCAGGACTCGGTTGAAAATAATATTGATTTTACAGATATCTACGATAAAAAGCACATTGATCTACCAGATAATGGAGAAGCAGAATTATTTGGCAATCCCCCAGGTGAATTTAAAAGGTATTTGAAATTTCATTTAGCCAATTTGATTGAAGATACAGAGTATATCACTAACGAAAAGATCAAAGTTGGCTTCACAGTAGATCCTACAGGGCAAATAACACGGGTTAACGTTGTTGATTGTAAAGATGAATGGCTGAAAGAACAAATTATAAAGATTGCCGAAGGGTGTCCGAAGTGGCGTCCACAAACAGTAAATGGGCAAGCTGTTTCCAGTAATTATCTTATATCTACTACTTTAAATTTGTCCTTTGACTGATTTTTGGAGATCCGCAAAAATTTGTGCAAGATAAACAGGCGCTTATGAAGATAACAGGATACCTTTAGCATCAAATTCAACAGCAAACCCGTATGACAGAATTTTGGGAGTCAAGTTTCAGGGACAAGCAGACCATGTGGGGATTTGAACCGGCTGACTCTGCTATTGAGACGGCCAGTTTATTTCAGCATCACGGACTTAAAAAAGTACTGATCCCTGGATTTGGCTATGGCAGAAATGCTCAAATTTTCATTGACAGCGGCTGTGATGTCACCGGAATAGAAATTTCGGAAACGGCCATTGATCTTGCCAGAAAGCACTATGGTGATAACATCAAAGTGTTCCATGGGTCAGTAAGTGCAATGCCATTTGACGAAGAAAGCTGCGATGGCATTTTCTGCTACGCCTTAATCCATTTGCTGGACGAAAAAGAAAGGGCAAAATTAATCAGCGATTGCTACAATCAGCTTAGGCCTGGTGGTTACATGGTTTTTGTAACCATCTCCACCAACGACAACGCCTACGGCAATGGTGAACGCTTAAGCAAAGACCGGTTTTTAACAAGGCATGGCGTTAATTTATTCTTTTATAATCAAGAGTCCATAACATCCGAATTCGGAGAATATGGACTGCTGGAAACAAAAGAAATAGAGGAACCCGCCAAGAATGTAGAGAACAGGCCTGCCCAGCAGTTTTGGCAGGTTGTGTGTAAGAAATGAGGTGTATCATAGCTCAGAGCCTTTTTCATAAACGTATTTATTAAACTAAAAACTTCATCCATACTACTCACTAATCCCCCTTTGAAGGGGGCAGGGGGATGTTCTCCATCATGATAGATCAGCTAATTAAGAATGAGAGAGAAGCTGCATTTACACCCTCTGCCTGCGGCATCTCCCTCAAGGGAGAAGTGAGTACGATGGGAAATAACAGCATATTATTCCAGAGGCACAATCTTTAATTATGGCAGGAGACCATTGCCGGGAGAGGCGATACTCAGCAAGGTGGAATCTCTGCTTTAAGGCCGTTACCCTCCGCCAGTGTTACCGAACAGTCAAGCTTTACCAAACTTTTAGAAAGTTTAGTAAAGCCGTCATTAGTTCTGTTTGTACCCACTACTGGTTCAAGATGCAACTACTGAGGTAGACTTACCTGATGATCTCGCTAAGGCTATCAACAAATACATCCAGCTCATCCAGTGTATTATAGTAATGGGGGGAAGCCCTAACTGCCCAACTGACTCCTTTTTCATCAAAATCAAAAATGCCAAATTCACGGTAGCTCGGCACTACGTTTATTTTCCTTTTCAGCAGCTCACTTACAATAGTTTGTGGGTTACCATTTTTAACTGTAAATGTCACCAGACCTCCCAATGCAGGGCCACGATCCAAAACCCGGATTCGGTCTGTTTCTATCTCCTGAAGTTTTTGTCTTAGTATTTGAGAGAGGAGCCTTACCTGTTGCTCAATTCTTTCTTCTCCTATATTCCGGCAATATTCAATGGCTGCTTTGGTTCCGATTACCGTGGAGTAGGCAAACTCCCAATCCTCATAGCGTATCGCATCGGGCTGTTGCTTGTAGGTATTGTGTTCAGTCCATGTGGCGCCACGCATATCGATAAACATGGGTTCCAGACCAGCATCAAGTGCCTCATCAGAAATGTATAAAGCCCCGGTACCGCGCGGGCCTCTCAAAAATTTCCGGCATGTCATGCTCAAAAAGTGGCACCGGAGCTTCTGCACATCCAGCTTCATTTGTCCGGCCGACTGGCAGGCATCCAAAATATACCAAGTGGTATGGTTGCTCTCTTTTAGATAGTTACTGAATATTTCTGCAATTTCATCTACAGGCTGGACCAGTCCGGAATTGGTTGGGATATGTGTTATCGCCAGTAGCCTGGGGTGGTATTTTTTTAGCTTTTCGCCCAAATCCTGCAAATCTACCCCACCCCCTGGGCTATTGTTGATATGAACAACCTTAACCCCTAGCCGCTTTTGCAGAGAAAGGAACTGGATCTGATTGGAAACAAAATCGTCTTTATCCGTGAGTATCACATCTCCGGATTCAAAGGGAATAGAAGACAATGCCCTCGTATAGGCATCCGTGGCACTGGCTGTGAAGGCGATATTTCGGGGTGAGCAATTTAGTAGCAGGGCAGTTTGAGTGTAAAATTCTTTTACCGCATCTGCCTGTAAAGCTGAGGCCTCGTAACCACCTATTTCTGCCTCCAGTGCTATATGATCAAGCTGGGCCTGGGTAACGATATCCGGCATTAATCCCGCTCCTGCATTATTCAGGTGCACCACGCGACTACAGCCTTTTGTTTCATTTCTGAACTTTTGTACTTCTTCTACTGAAAATGAACTTCCTGCCGGAAGTATAATCTTTTGATCTGAACTCATAAATGTCATATTTAATTGATTTCCGCGATTAATTCTATTTCTACCAGGGCATTCAGGGGCAGCCCTTTGACTGCTACAGTGCTGCGGGCTGGCTTATGTCCATTAAAGCATATCTCATATGTCTCGTTCATTTCGGGGAATAACTGCATATCAGATAAAAACACATTGGTTTTAATCACATGATGTAAGGTGAGACCGGCCTCGTTCAAAACTGCCTCAAGGTTTTTGATCACCCTTTGGGTCTGCGTCTGAATGTCATTTCCTTCAATTTCCATGGTCTGCGGATTTATTGGAGTCTGGCCCGAACAAAACAAAAGATTTCCGGAGCGTATTGCCTGGGCATATGGCCCGATTGCTTTTGGGGTTTTAGTGCTATGAATGCTTTCCATACGTAAATGTTTATGTGAAGCGCAAAATTAAAGGCGCCTGACAGATTAAACCGGGCAGATATGGCGTTGAAATGCATATTTTACCCTATTATTGACAGGTAAATAAATAAATTATGCGTATGCTGGATGAGTACGATAGAGGGATATTAAGATTGCTGCAACAAAACAATAAGCTAACCGCCGAGGAAATAAGTGTAGAGGTCAATTTAAGTCAAAGTGCCGTTCAACGCAGGATAGCGAAACTTAGAAAGGAAAAAATCATTGAAGCCGATGTATCCATTATTTCCCCTAAGGCCGTAGGTGTTGGGATTACCTGCGTAGTGGATGTGGTACTTCACGAGGGGAGCTCAAAGGCCATCGATAAATTCAAGGCGAGCATACAGCAGTGCGTAGAAGTTTCCCAATGCTATTATGTTACGGGCACTTATGATTTTGTGCTGATCGTCAATGTAAAGGACATGCAGCACTTTGAAGAGTTCTCTAAAAGGCAGCTAATGGATAATCCTAATTTAAAGCACTTCTATACCCATGTAGTTATGGACAAAGTTAAGGTCAGCTATGGTGTTGATATTTGAAAAATTGAATATACAAAGCCTTTTACTTTTTAATGAAATGCAGAGCCCTCCCGAGGTTCGTGAGAGGCTCTGCTGAGAATGAGACTATTACCATTAATGTTCGTAGGTAGTTGATCTTTCTATCAGCGATCCCGCTCTTACAACCATTTGCCCAGAGGCAGACATTTTATCATCCGCCTGTTTGTACCACTCATAACTGACCTCTCTGAGCAAGTCTATATCTTTGCGGTTGTTAATGGTAATTGTACCGTCACCATTCTTCAGATCTTTAATCACGCTTTTTACAACACGTTGATATCCTTTATTGACACTTAAATATGCGTCCTTGGCAATATATTTTTTGATTTTGGTCATTTGCTGTAGCATCTTTTGCTGTTTTTGAGGAGTAGGTGGGGTAAACTTGGTGGCATTCTGATCCTCATCAAAGAAACGAAGTATGTCGTATAAAGCATGGCCTCCCGAATCTTTCAGGTCTTGCATGGCTTTCACATTCATCTGTAGCTCTACGTTATGGTTCAGAAACGGGAATATGAGCTTAACATCGGTATATCCCGAACCAACGCCCTTATTTTTGATCTCACGTTCGTCTTTAACATCGAGCAGTCCTTGCTTTACTACAGCATTGTAGTCTTTTTTAAAACTTTTTATGGCATTGTTCATGTCCTTGTAGCTTTTGAAGATCATGGTAGCGCGCACAAGGTCATTAAGCCGGCTGGCATCGCCTTTATATTTCATGTCAACTTTCTTTGCAGCACGGGGTCGTTTTTTAAGTCCTTCCGGTACTTTTGCTTCTATGGCTCCATACTGCTTTCCCAGCTTTTTAATTTCTTTTTCAAAGTGCTGGTGCACCAGCTCCGCCCTGTCATATAGCTGATCCATATCATGTGTGTTTTGGTGCATCTTGCCTTTTTTATCCTTCGTAACCTGATCTCTATGCAGGTGATGGATAATATCTATAGCCTGGTCTTTATTCAGTTGCTTTAAGTTCTTCCCTGCGTGTTTTTCAATAATGGACCAAGCTTTGCCCTTATCGATATCATTATTGTTTACATCCTTGTAGAAGGATCCCGATTTATCAAATAGGTCTTGATCTGTAACCTGCTGGTCAAACTCATCTTTGGTAATTCTTTGCACTGGAGATGTTGAACTGGCCACGCTACCCTTTTGAAATGATTTCCCCTCTACAGCACTCTCAGTATTAAGGGCTTTGGCCCCCATAACGTCTGCCTCTTTTTCCAGTCCTGCATTATTGTTGATACCTACACCTTTTAGCTGGGTAGTAGCTTGCACCCGACCCTGTTTTTGCTGTACCACATGCCAGGCTTCATGTGGCAAATGCTGCTCTTGCCCTGAGGCCAGATGTATATCCGTACCCTGTGCATAAGCATGTGCCTGTAACTGGGCAGGCTTATCAGAGTTGTAGTGCACTTTAACATCATCCATAGAGTGACCGGAAAGATTTTCAATCCCTGATTTAAGGTTATCAGGCAAGCCTGTATTATTGTTCTTGCTGACTGTCTGCCGTTGAACAGGTAAACCGGCCTGACCTAAGCTCGACCGGTCGAGACTATTTTTGCTTCCCATGTCATTGTCCAAACTACTTTTGTTACCTGCCAGTCGATTTCCTGGTGTGTTACTGCTCGATAAATTGTCCTTCATTTTTTTGGTTTTGGCCCACAAACGGTTCGTCCGTTCAGCCTGGTTGATTTTTTATAAGTCTTACTTTAGGTTAGCCTTGGTTTTATGGCTTGTTATTGAAACAGGTGAAGAGAACTATCTTACAGTGTCGTTCGGAATTTTTTTAAGGAATGGAAAATGCAAGGGCTTAGAAGGTACTTACTCAACCATGAAGATATTTCCATAAATGAATGACACCCTTATGGAGCTTCACTACATGAACCTGGAGGCACCTTACTTTTTACTATTCAATCCGTTGACCTTCTCTAATTACTGATTACCGTTTACTTTCCAAACCGACAGCATTGCCTACTACTTTTGCCGATTGCCAACTTATCACAGGTTATCCTGTCCACTAACTAACCCCACAAACCCTTCCGCTGTAAAATAGATTTTGTATTTTCGCCAGTTGATTTGCCAGTGAGCATTGAGCACAAGCGTGTCAATAAATGATTAGAGCTTAGCCGCTTAGCCTCAATGCTGAATACTAAATTCTCAATACTAAAATATGAAGGTCTGTATTGCCGAGAAACCAAGTGTAGCCAGGGAAATAGCGCAGGTAATAGGAGCTAACGCTCGAAAAGAAGGGTACTTTGAAGGCAATGGCTATCAGGTTACGTGGACTTTCGGGCACTTTTGCACGCTGTATGCCCCGGAAGATTACCAGCCGCACTGGAAGCGGTGGGATTTGAACACGCTGCCTATGCTGCCCGAGCGCTTCGAAACCAAGCTCATGAAGGATGGCGGGGTAAAGAAGCAGTTCAGTGTAATCAAAAAACTGTTACAAAAAGCCACGGTAGTCATCAACTGTGGTGATGCCGGCCAGGAAGGTGAGCTGATACAGCGGTGGGTAATCAAAGAAGCAAAGTATGAAGGGGAGGTGCAGCGCCTCTGGATATCATCGCTTACTACCGAAGCCATCAAGTCCGGATTTGAAAAACTGAGGCCGGCACAGGAATTTGATAACCTCTTCTATGCCGGAAGCTCACGGGCCATTGGCGATTGGCTGCTTGGTATGAATGCCACCCGGCTCTATACACTTAAATATGGTGGCTTTAAGCAGGTACTATCCATCGGGCGCGTACAAACGCCTACTTTGGCCATGTTGGTGAACCGGCACTATGAAATAGAAAACTTTGTGCCTCAACCCTACTGGGAGCTGCAAACCATTTACAGGGAAACCAAATTTAACAATACCACGGGTAAGTTCTTTTCCAAAGAAGAAGGAGAAGAGCTTCTCAACAAGGTAACAGGGAAAGACCTTGTCATTACCGGAGTTGAGAAAAAAGACGGGAAGGAGTATGCTCCCAAGCTGTTTGATCTCACCAGTTTGCAGGTTTACTGCAACAATAAATTTGGTTTTACTGCCGAGGTGACTTTAAAGTTGATTCAAGGCCTTTATGAGAAAAAGGTAGTGACATACCCCAGGGTAGATACTACGTTTCTACCCAATGATATGTACCCTAAAATACCTGGAATACTTCAGGGGCTGTCAAATTACGCCAATTACACTGCACCTATCCTCGGCAAAAAGATCAGGAAGTCAACCAAGGTATTTAATGATAATAAGGTAACGGATCACCATGCGATCATCCCTACAGGGGAGCAGAAGCCATTGAGCCCTGATGAACAAAAGGTATATGACATCATTACCAGGCGCTTCATCGCTGTATTCTACCCAGATTGTAAAGTAGCCAAAACGGAGGTGAATGCAGAGGTGGAAGGGGTCAAATTTGTAGCCCGAGGTAAGGAGATACTGGACGAAGGATGGCGTGCGCTGTTCCCGAAGGAGAACAAGAAAAACTCTTCTGATGACGATGATGAGAATAATGAGGATGACGAGGGGATTCTTCCTTCATTCGAAAAAGGAGAAAGTGGCCCTCACGAACCTTCATTTGTTGAAAAAACTACCAAACCTCCCAAAAACTACACAGAAGCATCGCTGCTACGGGCTATGGAAACTGCCGGAAAGCAGGTAGATGACGAAGAACTGCGCGACCTGATGAAGGCCAACGGCATAGGCAGGCCATCTACAAGGGCAAGTATTATTGAAACCCTGTTTAAAAGAAAATACACGCAACGAAGGAAAAAGCAGGTGGTGCCTACGGAGATGGGTATACAGCTTATCAATACCATACGAAATAAACAGTTAAAATCGGCCGAGCTCACCGGGCATTGGGAAAAGAAGCTGAAGGAGATAGAGCAAGGCGAATTTGGGGCAGGGCAATTTATAGCCAACATGAAGAAGATGGTGGATGACCTGGTATCGGAAGTGCGTCAGGAAACCGGTAAGCCTATAGTAGCCCCACCAAAAGCTGGCGCTAATAAAAAAGCGACCAAAAAGAAGGCCACCAAGGAAATGAAATGTCCGAAATGCTCCTCCGGGAATATGCTTAAGGGTAAGAGCAGCTATGGGTGTAGTGAATGGAAAGCCGGCTGCAACATGCGCATACCCTTCGAATTTATGGGCAAAAAGTTTACCGACAAGCAGGTACAAAGACTGTTGGATAAAAAGGCAACCACCAAACTCAAGGGTTTTGTGCTCAATGGTGAAAAAGTAGAGGGGGTGGTGAAGCTGACAGAAACCTTTGAACTGGAATTGGAGAGTAAAGCCAAGCCAAAGGCATCCAAAGCGGCTACTAACGGTATGCCTGCGTGCCCCAAGTGTGGCAAAGGTCCTTTAATAAAAGGGAAGACAGCCTATGGTTGCAGCCAGTGGAAAGCAGGTTGTGATTTCCGGTACTCTTTTGCCGATATAAAGGCAAAAGCCAATGGACGCCCATTGACCAAAGAGCTGGTCTTGCAGATCATTTCGTCATAGCTTTAAAGGGTTGGAAAAGGTCAGTCAGGCTTATCTATAGCCGTTATGCTGCCAGGTATTTTATATTCCTCGCAAAGCTCTTTCATCTTTTTTGCAAAGGCCTTTTGATAATAGGGAGGCATCTGATAACCCTCTTGAAAAAAGCGGATATACCTCTCTTCAAGCTGCGGAAAATGTGCTCTGATGGCTTTCATCACCAGGGTTTTGCTATCGGCGGAGCCATTGCCAAACAAAGTCAGTGTAGCCGGAAGTATATAGCTAACGTTTAAAGCTTTAAATATAGAGAAAAACAATGTCAGGTTTTCTGAGGTATCAGAAATGAAGGGAAGCAAGGGCATCAGGCTTACTCCGGTATGAAAACCATCCCTTATTGCTTTTTCGAGTGCTTTCAGTCGTTTGGCCGGCTTGGTAGCACCTTTTTCAAATATACCGGCCACTTTTTCATCCAATGTTGAAAATGAAAATGATATAAGGGTTCCTCGTCCGGGAGATGATTGCAGATCATGAGGAAGTATGGCATTTTGGTCTATCTTGTGCAGCAAGTCGAAGTCACGCTCTATCAGGTCTGATTTGGTAATAATATGTACAGGGAACCGGTGCCTGGCGATTACCTCAAGAGCTTGCCGGGTGAGTTCATACTTCTTCTCCACCTGAAGGTAAGGGTCAGTGGCCGAGGAAAGTACAATATAGCCATACTGACCTTTTTTTGCCCTGTTGGATAACTGCTTGTCCAGCACTTCAATGGCATTGGTTTTTACAGAAAGACTTTGTTCAAGGTTGGTGCCGTACTTGCTACCCCTGATATAACAGTACAGACAGTTGAAAGAGCAACTGCTATACAGATTGACTGTATAATCGTCGAGAAACCAACTGTCACGCTTTTGGGTTTTATTCAGTACCGATTTAACTTCTATTTCCTTTGGCATAGGTTTTTTGAAGCTGACTGTCAATCTCCCAGGTGGGCAGAAAACAGGTCATGGATCAGGACACTTTTACCCTCATTTTCAGCCGTATCATATACACTTTCTATTTTCTTTTTAAAGTTCCAGATCGTATTCCGACGCAAGTCCAGGATCTCCGAGAGCTCGTCAAGTGTATAGGAGTTTTGACGGTTATTGGTAATATATAAAATGTAGAAAGCTTTTTCGATCGGAAACTTGATGCGGTGAAAAACTGTGTTGCTCGTTACCGACTCATCGTACCCGCATTTGGAGCACCTGCGTGAAAATTTGGTATGCCCGGGTGAGTATTTGTTGTTTCCGCACTTGCTGCATTCATAGCCTTCCGACCACTTCAGCCTTTCCAGAAACTTAAAACAACTAATAGGGTCCGGAAATATTTTGTTGAATTGCTCCAGCGTCAGATTCTTATTGACCAGGCGGTCCTGCAATATCTCTTTGATATTGTTTTTGAGCTTCCAGTTATCGAGGTCAAGCATCGAATTGATCTTGTTGATCTCCTTGGCCTGCTCGATCATTTTGTTGTTAGCCTCTTCCAACTGCAGGTTCTTCTCCTGCAACTGGGTAGTGCGCCTGGCCACGAGGTCTTCCAGTTCACGGTTGACTTTATCTTTAAGCTTAACATTTTCCTGATGCTGAATGATAATCCTTTTCAGCGCACGGTCACGATTGTCCTTCAATATCCTCACCCTGTCACTCAGGGCGAAGGTAAGGAATAGCATTTCAAGCAGGAAGCCGATATGCAGGCTGTAGTAGGAAATGATCCCGAAAGGAACAATAGAAAGGTTCAACAAAGCCTTGAACAGAAAGCCCAGGAAGAGTATGCCATAGGCCATAACGAAGAAACGTGCTGGCTTGTAACCTCTGATCAGTACATGTATACCGGCATAAAATATCAGGGACAGGGGGATGATCTCGATATTTCGCCATTCGAACAAAGTCTGGTCAAAAACAAGGGCGTACACAAATAGCACTGACCTCATAATCAGTATCACATTGATGATACGGTGAAGCTTTCGTGCCCTTCTTTTTGTATTCAGGAAACGCTGGCCGAAGATAACTGCCCAAAATATCAACGAAAAAAGCGCCGCACCATAAGCTATCTGGTTCCATGCAGGCCAGCCAGGCCACAAATACTGATAAGCTATGCCGTCCACACACATGGCATAGACGCCTACGCTCAAAATATAGAAAGTATAATAAAGGTATTTCACTTCTCTGATGGCCGAAAAGATCAGCAGGTTGTACAAACTGATGATCAGGATCATGCCATAGAAGATGCCATACAGAAAGTACTCATTGAGAGCATAGTATATAAAACGATCAATGGTACGTACCGCAATCCGGATATCAGCATAGGCATGGGACCTTATCTTAAAGTAGAAGGTTTGCAGACCACTCAGGTTAGAGTTTATGGGTATTTCAAAGTTTTTATGCTGGAAAGGCTTTTGATCAAAGTCATACATATCTCCCATGACCAGTTTTTTGAAACCTCCGTTAGGCAGTGGAATGTACGCCTCCACATGGTCGATGGACTGATCGTAAAACTCCAGTAGCCAATGCTCATCGTGATGTTCAGGAATTCTCAGCGTTAACTTTACCCAATAAGCCGAAGCCGTGTTATAATCCTTGGGAGTAAAGTCAGGCTTCATATAAAAAAGGCGCGGATTCCTTCTTACCTGGTCAAAACCAACATTATTCAGTGGGTCTTCATAAATCTGAAGCTGATTGATCGGGATGATCTGCTCATCTACTTCGGGGTTCAGGGCAATAATTTGCCCGGTAACTGCTAAGCTCGCAGGAAATATCAGTAAAAAAAATAATAAAAATCTGGCTATCTGCATTACAACTCTCTCAAAACCACCCTTGAAGATAAGTAATTTTGGGAATTGTTGAGGGGTTGGGGGTATGTACGCTGGCTAAGTTATCGGTGACCGGTAATCGGGAACTTGAACTTCAATGACTAAGTTGAAAGACCGGAGTCGGATGATTTTGGTGGGTTGATAGTCGGTGGAGCGTTAGAAAATTGGAATATTTCTATGAGATTACTATCCCCTTGAGGAGATTATAGGGGTGTTTTTAAGCCGATAAACAGTAATTAGGACACTGTTTTTCACAATAAAGTTTTTGTTAAAACCGGACTCTAATTAGGGAAGTTCAAAACTGTTAACGGTGAACTTTAAATTTGAATAAATTGCAGGTTAATCATAACCATACCAAACGCAAGCCTGTTAATATTCTGGTGCGATATATCTGTTCGCACCTCCTTGTTACAACTAACTATTAAACAATTATTCTATGGAAGCTGCAATATTAGAAGAGTTTGGAAGCAAATTGTCTGTAAAAGATCAACCGGTGCCGGAACCAAAGGAAGGGGAAGTGCTCGTGAAAGTTAAAGCCTCCGGAGTAAACCCTGTGGATGCGAAACTGGCTCAGGGATATATGAAAGACCGGCTGCCCCATGAATTTCCGCTGATTCTGGGATGGGACATGGCCGGTGTGATTGAAAAAAGAGGCCATGGGGCCAGAAGGTTTAGTGTTGGTGATGAAGTGTTTGCATATGCCCGAAGGCCTGAGCTGAATAACCACGGTACATTTGCAGATTATATTTCCGTTCCTGAAAGCTACCTGGCAAAAAAGCCGATAAATATCAGCTTTGAGGAGGCCGGAGCTGTACCTTTGGCCGGGCTTACTGCCTACCAGTGCCTTTTTGAAGCAGGAAAGGTTAAGCTTGATGATACCGTAATGATCCTGGGGGCATCTGGAGGAGTTGGTTCTTTTGCCGTGCAAATGGCCAAATATGAAGGAGCACAGGTGGTGGCTGTTGCCAGTAAGGACAACCATGATTACCTCAGGGAACTGGGAGCCGACCATTGCCTAGACTATAAATCCCAGAAAATAGAAGAAGTTATATGGGATATTATTCCGGATGGTGTCGACCTCGTGTTTGATGCCGTGGGTGGAGATACCACCTTGCAGGGTGCTCGTAGTTTAAAAGAAGGTGGTAGACTGGTATCCATTACCAATCAGGGAGATGGCCTGCCCGATCATATTGACTTTCATTTCATATTTACAGAACCCAATGCACGCCAACTGGACCATATCAGGGAAATGGTTGAAGCGGGCACACTAAAAGTCAACATTACCAAAGAATACAGCCTGAATAATATCAATGATGCTTTTGAACAAATAGAAACCGGACATACAACAGGAAAAATTATCGTTAAAATGTAGGTTATAGCATTAATGACGGTAAAAAGGAGAGTTTCGATGCCGGAAGCTCTCCTTTTTTATTTGCTATTCAGCAACATCAAAGGGCATATGTTTTGCATTTCAAGCTTGAGGAAAACCAGACAATTATTGAGTGTAGGAGCGTTGAGTAGCATTTTTTCTTCTTAACTTTAATAAACAATCCCAAAACTCACATTCAAACTATATCAGGCAATCCGCTACCGTGTGGATTTTCAGAGGCACACTGAGGCGGTTTTTACCTGCGTGCGGTGCTGTAAGCTCTGATATGCAGA
>NZ_SMLW01000372.1 GCF_009711405.1 Fulvivirga kasyanovii
AAATTTGGCGAAAAATGCTTTTTAGCTGAAAATGCAACGGTAGTTGGTGATGTAACTATGGGCGACAATTGCACGGTTTGGTTCAATGCTGTGGTCAGGGGAGATGTACACTCTATAACTATTGGCAATGATACCAACATACAGGACGGCGCGATCATACACTGCACTTACCAAAAAGCTAAAACAGTGATAGGCGATAAGGTTTCAATAGCCCACAATGCCATTGTGCATGGTTGTACCATTCACGATAACGTACTGGTAGGCATGGGAGCCATAATCATGGATGATGCTGTAGTGCATAGTGGAGCAGTGATCGCAGCCGGGGCAATTATATTACCCGGTACGGTAGTGGAAGCAAACTCTATTTATGCCGGCGTACCGGCAAAAAAAGTAAAAGATACAGGCCCTGAAATGCTTGAAGTAATCCAAAGAACAGCCAGGAATTATCCCATGTATGCCGAATGGTATAACTAAGTTACAACGTTAAAGGTGCATTAATAAAAATGCCGGCGAGGTTAATTACGCCGGCATTGAAATGTAGAAATACTGTTAAGATTCACTCACGTACCGGTGCAGGAAATACCGGCAGGCTCATAGCACCTTTTTCACCTACGGACTGTACTGCAAAGAAGAAATTATCTTTAGAGTAAGGAATGGTGGCAGTAGTATCGCTAACGAATATTTTCCTTTCCCATAAAGGCTGATAAGTCTCACGAATTAAAATGTTGTATCCTTTAGGAGCTGCGCCTTTCTCAGGTGCACTCCATACCAATGTGGTCGTATTGCCCAGATCAACTTTCAAACCTACATTTTGAGGCTCATACGGTGCCAGTGCCAGGTTAGCCAGTGCAGCAAGATTGACGCGCGCAATCTTCGCGGCGTAGTCATAATTTACATATTCCGGAAGGTCACCATACTGCTGGTTATTTTCCTTTCGCACATCCTGGTGCTGATAGTAGTAGTTTTCATTCATTTCACAGAACCTTATGGCGGTAAAACCATTTTTGCTAAAAGGCAAGTGGTCACCTCCCCTTAAGTACCGGTCCATTCTGTAGTTGAGCGTTACACTAAATCCGTCCACGTAAGACTCACCGACCTCTTTAATATACCTGGCCAGTTGCCTGGAGCGGCTGTCGTTTTCTGATCCGGAATACTTTCTCAGTTTTTCCATTTGTTCAGTTTCATAAACGGGTATGGTTTCGCTGAAAACCCTTACAGTTGAGTCGTTTTTCAGTTCCGTTTCGCTGGAGAGAGTATTACCTACCATATCGTTATTGAACATGGCTACTACATTGGCACTATCCTTTTTTAGTGTTTCTGCCAGATGGGCAGCGCCTAGCAGCCCCTGTTCTTCTCCCTGTACGGCCAGGAAAATAATAGTGGCAGGAAACTCCACATCAGACATTACCCTTGCAAGTTCCATAACTAAAGCCACACCGGAAGCATCGTCGTTGGCACCGGGAGCCACGGAGGTGCTATCCATTACATCAGATACGCGGCTGTCGAGATGGCCGCTGATCACAAATATGCGATCGTCATCAGGGTTTGTGCCTTTAAGGGTAGCCATCACGTTTTTCATCTCTACCTCATAAGGCACTCTGCCTCCGGGGGGCACAATAAAAGGATCAAGCTCAACCTGCATACGGCCATTGCTGTTTTTCGCATACCTGTCAAACTGGCTTTTAACCCACCTTCTGGCAGCACCTATTCCAAATGTATCACTTTCTGTTTCACTTAAAGAGTGCCGGGTACCAAAGCTTACCAGCTTTCTGACCTTGGCTTCAATGCTGTCCCGGGATATGTCATTAAGCATACCGGAGATGATTTCATTTCCGGCAGATTCTTCTGTTTTGGTATTGGTGCTGCTGGCAGGGCCTTGTTTGGTAGTTTCAGAACAGGCCGTGATTGCCAGTACAAATAATATGGTCGTTATTGGTTTTAATAGATTCATTTCAAAGATTGATTTACTTTAAAAGGGATATTGAATATGGTGTTTTTTTATTAATTCTCAAAAAGATGACCGTTTCCCGGTTTTGGAGATAATAAAATGACTCATGGGTTGTAGGAATAAACATGATGTTTTAACTATCTTCATTAAAGATTTATAACAACCAACAAACTTGCGATACAAATGAATTTTCTTGCCAGGCTCTTATTATCTGCCATTGCCGTGCTCCTTACTGGTTATTTACTGGATGGGGTAGAAGTAGACGGTTTTGTAGTGGCCCTTATTGTGGCTGTTGTTTTAGCTATACTTAATGCTATTGTTAAACCGATATTGGTTATACTCACTATCCCAATAACCATTGTTACCCTGGGAATTTTTCTGCTCGTCATTAATGCTGTCATAATACTGCTTGCAGATGCTGTAGTTCCTGGTTTTGAGGTGGATGGCTTTTGGTGGGCGCTATTGTTTAGCATTATAGTATCCATAATTAATTACCTTTTTTCGGGGAATGATAAAAAAAGGACGAACAATAGATAATAAACCCGTGTTTAAAGCTTGTTAATAAAACGAATTTGGAGTATATTAAATATCCGAATTTATTGAATTTTAAATAATGAGTTATGACTGCTGTTAACAAAGGATTTGACCCTCAACTAGTGCAGGAATACCGCGACAAAATGAAAAAGCGAAACCGGAACTACATTATTGTAGAATCAGAAGATAATACTGATGAGTATGTTAACTTTTATTTCATAGGAATGTACGAAGGCAGAGAGGTCATCTATGATGCAGTTATATATACTTTGCGGATGCACCATAATAGTGAGCTTTATGAAATAGCCGAACATAAGGCTGCGCAGCATTTTCCCGAATACAAGCAAATTAAGTATGAAGAAGATGAAAATGGAGATCTGGCCGCTCTGGATGACCTGGAAGAAGAAATAGGTCTCTACATGGCAGAGGTTATTATGGAACTCGAAGAAGAGGGAGAGGTTAAAGTCAGGGAACATGTTGAAACAGACCCGCACATCGATTTTGGTATAGGTCTGGATGTTGCCCTCAATGTTGATAAGATCACACCTGAAGTGATCACCAGGTTTGTTAACAATTATAATGATGACACTCTGGAACTGGATGAATCATTATATAGTTTTCAACTTGAAGAAGAGAATGAAAAAGTAATTTAAGATTTTATTATGGGTGAGGGGATCAGGTTACGTAAGAGTATCTATTATACTCTGGCTTTTGTAGCTCTCATCTGGGGAGTTAAGATCATTGAATTTGCGTTTGATTATAACTTTGGCGAATTCGGCATTTTGCCCAGGACACTCAGCGGTTCGGTGGGTATTTTTACAGCCCCGTTAATTCATGGTGATATTTATCACTTACTTTCAAACACGCTTCCGATAATCATCCTTGGTGTCGGTCTTTTTTACTTTTACGACAAGATAGCTCTTTGGGTAGTTCTTTTAATTTATCTTATCACGGGGTTTTGGGTTTGGATAGCCGCACGCGATGCTTATCATATAGGTGCCAGTGGTGTGGTCTACGGCCTGCTTACCTTTCTGCTGTTCAGCGGTTTTTTCCGGCGCGATTCCAGCACGCTTGCCATTTCATTTATCGTACTATTCTTATATGGAGGTACTTTCCTTACTGGCATGATACCGGAAGATTCTGGTATTTCATGGGAGTCACATCTCATGGGGGCTATAGCCGGAGTTTTCTGCGCTGTATATTTCAGGAATTATAAAATCGGCACTCTTCTAAAACAAGAACTGGACGAAGAACACTACTTGGAGGATAACCAGCCTGCCCGATACACCTACCATTATAAACCAAAATCTGCTGAACCGGAAGATGCTTCTGGCCCAAAAGAGCAACATTACATCATAAAATATCCCCTTGATCCCGAAAATAAATAATCGCCATCTTTAAAATTGTTTGGTAATTCTGTGGAATCTTTATTTTCTTTGCCTCCATTTTAAAACTAAAAAACCATTAAAGTGAAAAATTTATCTCTAGTACTAAATATCATATTGATAGTGGCAGTAGGCGTTTTATTCTTCCTGCATTTTTCCGGTGAGTCAAGTGAGCCGCAGCAGGAGCCCGGTATAATGGAGGCGGCAGAGTATTCCGTTGGCTATATCAATGCAGACTCAGTACTCAAAAACTATGATTTCTTTAAAGAAATGCAGGAAAAGCTTCAGGAAAGAGGACAGAAGCTTGAGGATGAATATAAAAGTCGTGCCGAAGGCCTTCAAAAGGAAGTAAATGACTACCAAAGAAACGTAAATAACCTTACTATTGGACAGGCAAAGGCAGTAGAAGAAAGCCTGATGAAGAAACAGCAAAACCTGCGCATGTTACAGGAAAGCCTTTCGCAGGAGCTCATTAAGGAAGAATCAAAAATTAATCAGGAGCTTTATGAGAAAATAACTTCTTACCTGGATGATTACAGTAAAAACCACGGATTGCAAATGGTTGTTAAATACAATCAGGGTAGCGATGTTTTGTATGCTTCTGACAGCATGAACATTACCAATGCAGTTATCAAAGGTCTTAATGATGCTTATAAAAAAGAGAAAGAAGCACCTGTTGAGGGAGAAGCTAACACTGACACTACTGCAGTGAACTAGTACCGCAATGACATTTTATTTTTGAAAGCAGCTTTGATCGGGCTGCTTTTTTTGTGGAATCAAATTACTGATAATTAGAATATTGCGATATTAAAGTGGGCTTAACTTGTACCTAAAGAGATAAAAGGATAGGCCTTTTTGATATTCCCAAAAAAATAAATTTAAATACGAAAGAAATAGTTGTAATTTACTATGGGTATGTATAACTTTTCGTGATTAACCGACCCTAGTAAGTATTTTTTAATATTAAGGATGTTTAAAGCCTTATTTTTAGCCTTAAATGTTAGGCCCGAAGAAGAAAACCAAGTGCTGTTGCTTTTAGGCAAAGGCTTCTTTATGGGTATTTTTTTGGCAACGTACCAGGTTAGTGCCGAAACATTGTTCCTTAACAGGCTGGAAGAGTACCTCAAGGAAGCCATTATGATATCTGGTTTTTTAGGTGTTGTTATCACATTTCTTTTTGCTGTCCTTCAAACACGCATTTCCTTCGCAAAACTTGCTTTGGGTAATCTCATAGGTGTCTTTCTTTTTACCGCCTGTATTTTTGCCACCTTTAAGCTTTCCGATCCGTCATGGCAGGATTATCTTGTATTTCTCATGTTTGCGATGATAGGGCCTATACTGGCGGTTTCTTTGCTGGGATTCTGGGGAGTTTTTGGTCGAATGTTTGACCTGAGGCAGTCAAAAAGGATTATCGGAGGTATTGACATTGGCCAGCTTTCTGCCGCAATACTTACATCATTTGCAATTCCCTTTTTAGAGTCGTTTATACCCAACACCTCCAATTATTTAATGATCAGCGGAGTCAGTATTTTGATCTCGCTGGGATTTCTTGTTGCGATTACATTGAAGTATGACCTGAAAAAGGCAGAGATATCCACAAGTAAGAGCGAACAGACAGGGACAGGTTTTAGAAATATTGCGAAAGATAAGTACGTAAGGCTTTTGTCTACCTTCCTTCTTTTTTCAATGGTGGCCTTCACATTCGTGCAGTATTCTTTTCAGAACGTAGTGGCACAGCAGTATCCAGATGAAAGTGAACTGAGGAATTTTTTGGCCATTTTTAATGGTTCAATACTGATCCTTGGTTTGTTGTTGCAAACTTTTGTTAATGACCGGATTATAGGCGAATATGGACTGAAGGTATCGCTGATTATATTGCCTGTGATTCTTGCGTTGTTTACGATAGGAGCCATTGTAGCTGGTAATGTGTTTGGCTATACCATTGATGCAGGCACATCTTTTATTTGGTTTTTTCTCTTTATAGCTTTAAGCCGCCTCTTTAACTTTTCATTGCGCGACTCCCTGGAAAACCCAACCTTCAAGCTATATTTCATGCCGTTGGATAACCGTATCCGGTTTGATATTCAGGCGAAAGTAGAAGGTGTGGTTAATGAAGCCTCCAGGTTCATAGCCGGGGTAGCTATTATAGGCCTGTCGCTTCTTTCGTATTTTGAGCTTATTCACTACTCATATGCTCTGGTATTTATACTCGTAGGATATTTCCTGCTCATTGGCAAACTCTACAACGAATACAGGAACAGGATCAAATTGAAACTTCAAGATCAGCAAATGTCCAGTGAGGAATTGCCGCTGACGCCCATTGAAAAGTTATTGAACAGGCTGCAGAAGACCTTAACTGATGTACAAACCAACAAGGTTATATTCTCTTTTAAGTTGCTGGAGAAGGTGGAGCCACAATCTTTGCCTACGCATATCAATACTTTGATGGGACATGACTCAGATGATATCAGGGATTTCGCCCAATTAAAGATGAATGAGCTAAAAGGCTTGTCAGTCTCTGACCGCTATGTGATCAGCCTTAACAAAGGAAGTGATGCAGATGGCAAGCATGTGGTGAGTGGGAGCGATATTATGGATCTTTTTCAATCCGGAGATATCTCCAAAACCAGGTTAAATAAACTCTGCAAATCAGAGCGGGATGAGGATCGTCAGTACGCAGCCGAACTGTTAAGTAATACCACTGATGAGGAGAGTACTTTTTTCCTGATCGAACTACTGCATGATATCGACGCCAAAGTAAGGAATACTGCAATTAAAACTGCTCAGAAGAAGCATAATTATGAAGTGCTGAATGCACTGATTGAGAACTTGAGTAATCCTGCTTATAGTGTACAAGCGGCTAATGCCCTTACCCTAATTGGCGCAAATACCCTTACTGCCCTGGATAGCGCATTCTACAAATCAGGACAAAGTACCACGGCTATGGTAAAGATCATAAAGATCATCGGGCGTATTGGTGGTGATAAAGCGCTGGAATTACTTTGGAATAAAATAGACTATCCCGACAAAGTAATTGTATCTCAGGTTCTTTTGGCTTTAGGTATCAGCGGCTTTAAAGCCGGGGTAACGCAGATCCCGCGTATTAAATATGCCATCGAGTCAGATATTGAAGATATAGCCTGGAATATTGGTGCCATCAATGAAATTAGTACTGATTTTTTCGGCCGGGAAATCAAGAAAGCCCTTGAGGAGGAAATTGAGTATGATATTGAGCATATCTATATGCTACTATCTATGCTTTATGACAGTAAGTCCATACAGCTCGTAAAGGAAAATATAGAAAGCAAGACGAATGAGGGAGTGACTTATGCCATTGAGCTTCTTGACGTGTTTTTATCCGAAGACCTGAAGCAAAGGATCATACCGGTGCTGGATGATCTGTCGTACCAGGAGAAGGCCAAAAAGCTTGAAGTTTTTTTCCCCAGGGAGCGAATTGATTCTACACTGGTACTTAAATTTTTATTAAACCGTGATTTTTCTCAAACCAATCGATGGACCAAAGCCTGTATCCTTTATCAGATAGGGCTAATGAAAATATCCGAATTCAGTTTTGACCTGATCGCCAATTTATTTAATCCTGACCAGATGGTGCGGGAGATGGCGGCATGGGCCTTACACGAGATCAACCCCGAAGG
>NZ_SMLW01000647.1 GCF_009711405.1 Fulvivirga kasyanovii
ACCGATATGCCGAACAGGGAGCTAACATAGCATTCACTTACTTATCTAGTGTAGAAAAAGGTCAGGCACTTGAAAAAGAGTTACAGGAAAAAGGCGTTAAAGCTAAAGGCTATAGATCCGATGCCTCCGATTTTGCAGCCGCAGAGCAACTGATCAATGACGTGGTCAATGATTTTGGCTCTTTGGACATTCTTGTGAACAATGCCGGGATAACCAAAGACAACCTTCTGCTCAGGATCAACGAAGCTGATTGGGACGATGTAATTAATATCAACCTGAAATCTTGCTTCAATACCGTAAAAGCAGCCACCAAAACCATGATGAAGCAAAGAAGTGGCTCTATCATCAATATGACTTCTGTAGTAGGCCTGAAAGGTAATGCAGGACAAACCAACTACTCGGCTTCCAAGGCAGGTATCATCGGTTTTACCAAATCAGTAGCCCTGGAGCTGGGGTCAAGAGGAATAAGGTCTAATGCCATAGCCCCCGGCTTCATAGAAACTGAAATGACTGATAAACTTGATGAGAAAACGGTACAGGGCTGGAGAGATGCTATTCCTTTGAAAAGAGGAGGCAGACCTGAAGACGTTGCGGATGCCTGTGTATTCCTTGGCTCGGACATGTCATCATACATCACGGGTCAGGTGATCCAGGTTGATGGTGGTATGCTTACCTAAACAAAACCATACGAACTGAAAATAAAAGGCTCTTTTTGAATGATCTGCATTAATGGCATTCAAAAGAGCTTTTTCACTTATTTCCTTTCTGCTCTGAACTGCTGCCCTCCCTGGTATATAATGAGGGCAGGTGATTTATCTTTATTCTGCTCAAATTCAACCTCTACTGCTATTGCTTTCATAAAAAATTTATTATCAGAACCCGGAAAAATCTGAAAGGCTGCCTGCCCTTCAACTTGGAAATAATATTTATCTTCTTCCTCCCAAACCTTTACGGCCTTGCCCTGTAAGCTGTATTCTCCGGTATATTTCTCAAAAGCACCCTCGTCCAGTTCCACTTCATGCTGTTCTTTCATACGTGGTGCCTTAAATTGGCTCCCATTCTGAGTATGCATTGCGTAATCGGCAACCCCATCGCCACTTAAATGAAAGGTAATTTGAGCATCAACGACCTTCCAAAAAAACTCATGTTTTCCCTTAGGGTAGACTTCATACCTGCTTTGCCCTGAAAGCTGTGCAAATAATTGATCATTCTCCCGGGATATAGTCATAACCGCCCCTCCCGGGTATTCATATTTACCGATATACTTGCTGTAATTTGAAGTATCAACAGCCACTTCTTTTTCCTCCTTCAAATACTGTTTAAAGAATACTTTAACAAGATACTCTGCAAGGTTGGCCGGAATGATATTCTTTGGAGGAGAACTGTTAGTCAAAACTATGACAGTGGCATCAATCTCAGGATAATAAGCGAGATAAGATAAAAAACCATGTAAGCCTCCCCCGTGAGCAATCCTTTTAAGTCCTTTATATTCGCCAATGCCCCACCCGTAGCCATAGGGGTGGTCGCTGCCATCATTCAAGACCACGTTGCTATGAGCTTTTGCCAGGCTTCCTGCCGTCAACAGATGGCCTGCAAACAACTGCCGGTTCCAGTTATACAGATCCCGGGTGGTGCTATAAAGATTACCTGCCCCACCTGCCCAGGTCATATCCCAGTCAAGGGCTTTGCTTATTTTTCCACTTTCGTAAGCATAGCCCACAGCTTCATTTTTATAAGTAGCTCCATTTTTGTAAACGCCGGTATTTTTCATTTTAGCCGGCTTAAAAAAGTGCTTACTCAGAAACTTCTCATAGGTCATGCCCGAAACCTGCTCTACAAGATAGCCCAGAATATAATATCCCGAATTATTATATTTCCACTGCTCTCCCGGTTCGAATTCATATCCCAGAGATTTTATGGAACCTATAAGTTCTTTGTGATTTACAGGCTGTTCTACCTTCTCTATAAAACCGGGTTGATCGGTATAGCTCCGGATGCCGCTGGTGTGAGTGAGTAAATGATGAATGGTTACACTTTCTCCTTGAGGAAAGTCCTGAATATACTTTATAAGTGGATCATCCAGCGACATTTTTCCCATCTCTACCAGTTTAAGAATTGCCGCCGCCGTAAATTGTTTGGATACTGAACCGATACGGAATATGGTTTCATTGTCAGCCTTCACCCCTTCATCAGCATTCCCCAGTATTTTTTGGTAAATGATTTCATCTCCTTTGCCCACCAAAACAGAAACGGCATGCTCATTTTCAGGCAGGCTTTTTTGTAATACGGAATCTGCCTTATCCGAAAACCGCTGGGCATTTAACCCTGGCTGGAAGATTATAAAAAGGCTAATGAAAATTAAAGTCCACTTCATAATTTTATGGTTTGGTTAAAATAAAGGTCTGCATTTAACATTTCAGGACAAAACGTAAAGAGGCTGATCGGTTTATTTTTAATGATCAGTTCTTAAAATTGCGCTAGTCGATGCAATCCAGTAACTTCAATTTATGCGGCTTATCTCACATCCTGTATTATGTAATTACTATGTCACGTACAGGTGTAATGCGCGCTGCGGGTTTTGCGACATCTGGGAGCGGCCGTCCCCGTACATTGACCTGCCTACTGCGGAAAAAAATTTCACGGACCTAAAAAAGCTGGGAGTAAAAGTAATTGACTTTACGGGAGGCGAACCACTGCTGCACCGGGAGATAGATAAATTGCTAGGGCTGGCAAAAGAGTTTGGGTTCATCACCACCCTCACTTCGAATTGCTTACTGTACCCGAAGTGGGCAGAGCGACTAAAAGGCAAAGTGGATATGCTTCACTTTTCCCTTGACTCTCCCGTTAAGGAAGAGCATGACCTTTCAAGAGGTGTCGCCTGTTACGATTTTTTGGTTGAATCTATCGCAAAAGCTATTTCCCTGGGAGAAAAACCTGACATACTCTTTACTGTTTTTGAAACCAACGTGCACCAGATAGAGGAAGTTTACAACAAATTTTGCAAGCCTAACGGGCTCGTACTGATCCTGAACCCTGTTTTTAAATATAATGAGGTGGATACCGGTGAGAAGCTCTCTAACCTGACCTTGCAGCAGCTTAAGCGATGGTCAAAAAAACCTGGCATTTACCTGAATGAGGCTTTCATCCAATTAAGAAAGGATGGCGGAAACCATATAAGCAATCCGGTATGTAAGGCAGGGAGCTCAACAATTGTAATTTCCCCTGAAAATGAGCTGGTGTTACCCTGCTATCATTTAGGTATAAAATCACTGCCTATTAAAGACAACCTCTACCATCTCTACAATTCTGCTGAAGTACAAAAGCTGATTTCACTCGAAGGCAAATACCCTCAGTGCGAAGGCTGCACCATCAACTGTTATATGCAACCCTCTTTTGCCGTAGAACTCAACAAATACTGGTGGAAAGCGTTGCCCGGCACCATCAAATACAACCTGATGAAAGGTACCTGGAAGCAGCTTTTTTAAGACTCATAAAAAAATTAATCACCAGATACTCTACTGACATAAGGCTGTCACTTCTCCCCCTTTACTTTGCTTAAAAGCAAGTTCAAAGACCTTTTAATATTAGTAAAGATGACAACATTAGCCTATCCAAAATCAGAAGCAGCTATACTTCCTACACCAGACCCCATCTATTATCAGGCTGGTGATGAACCCGACATGATCGAACTAACACCTATAACCTACTTATCCTTAGCAGGAATAGGTGCCCCGGATGAAGCAAGGTTTATAAACTCTATAGAAGCCATCTATGCTGTAGCCTATAATTTAAAATTCACAAGCAAATATGCAGGCAAGGATTTTATTGTTCCAAAGATAGAAGCTCAATGGTGGAGCGAAACCGGGTTGTCTCTGGACATAACACCTCAAGCAGAATGGTACTGGAACATCCTGATCCGGCTCCCTGAGTTCATTGGCACAAAAGAAGTTGATAAGGCTGTTGAAGAGGTGATTCATAAAAGCAATATTACGCTGGCCGCCGAAGTGCTGCTTACCACACTTGATGAAGGCAAATGTGTGCAGGTATTACATCTCGGCCCTGGAGAGGAACAATTGGTGATGGAAAAAATAATGGAATATATGGACACGAACAATCTGAAAGTCAATGGGTGCCTTCATGAGATTTACATTACTGCCCCGCACCAGGCGTCCAGCAAGCAGTCAAAGACAATTATCAGATACCCGGTAAGTAAAGCATAAAACCGCCATTGGATCAGCAAACATTAAGAGGTAACCCCAAAATCAGAATTATTTTTGTCGATTCGTCGACGAATAAGTCGATTCATCGACAAACCACTTAAAAGAGAGTAAAAAATTGGGTTATTTTAAGATAACCGCAAATAAAATACTGAACACGGTCGTTATAGCTCTACAACAAAATAAAACCATGCAAAACGAAAGAAAAGAAATCAAATTAAAAAGGGCCCTGATACTGGGGAACTTTTACAACAAAAGTGTCCGAATCGTTAAAGTTATCAACGAAGGGTATGAAACCATCGTCGACACTATTGTAGGCTTAAAACAGGACATCGTACTAACAAAGGGAGGCTTATCTATTCCGAAAGCTTCAATCAAGACTATATATCAGCTTTAAGAAAAGCCACGGCTATTCTTAAAACATAAATCCTAACCGGATATAAAAAAGAGTTTCTTCTTCAGAGTGACCCACTTCTGCTGATACTACTGTTGTGTTAAAGGGAGCGATCCACAAACCTCCCCCGTAGCCGTGATGCCACAGGCTGGAATCTTCACCATCGAGCCAGACTCTTCCTATATCGTTGAAGGCCAATATTCCCATACTGGCAGGGAAAATATATGTTCGGAATGAAAACAGGTTCCAGCGTGCTTCAAAATTGTTATAAAACTTGGTATCTCCATAAAAACGTGTTTTACGATATCCACGCAACTCAGATTTACCATCCAGGATTTGCGCCTGATAGAATTCATAATCACCAAAATTACTCCCAAACCCAAAGCGTGTTGCCAATGTAAATGAGGAAGGCAACCTTAGGGTATAGTAGAAAGCCAGGGCAGAGTTAAAAGAAGAAAAGGTTTTTTCCGCATTGCTTATCCCGGTAAGTACAGAGGCTTCATTGTTCCAGAAAACACCTGCCGTAGTTAGCTGGGCACTATTACGCTTATCAAAAGTAAGGTTCAAAGCACCTCCCGTATAACCTTTATACACATCAAAATCTACAGCCCCGGTAGCGTTATTAAAATCAGTAATAAAGCGGTCGTCATCATCAGTGTCTTCTATTTCTATAGCCTGGTATTTATGTGAGACTGAGAATGTGGCAAAGCCTCCTATCTTTTTATAGAGGCCAACCTCTGACGAAACCTCCTGGAAACGTAGCCTGTAATAGCTAATGGGGCGTCCTACGTTCGTTACTTCATCAATATCCTGATTAAACTCTGTTTCATTGCCCAGGCCGAAGAAGTTATTTACATAATTTGGTTGCTTTACGCTAAGCTTTACGCTCAAATTCCAATCACTGATGGCATGGGTAAAATCTCCTGTGTACCTAAAATCGTATGAGGAGGTTTTCAAAGCATAACTTGCCAATAATGTATGTTTGCTTTTATACGGCTCCTTTCTAAATCCATGAGTAGTGTACATGAAGCCACCCCCAATAAAAAGGCCGTCATCCGGGTTAAGGTTACCCGTAACCAGCGGCATTAGCACATCATACTTATAGGCCTTACGATCATAACGGTGTACCTCAGGGTTGTCTGACAGGCGCTTTTTGCTCTCACTGTTAAATTCAAATTCATTGCCGAGCCTGGTGTCATAAAAAATATTTTTTTTACCTAAACCTGCCACATGGGATCTATCTTTCAGGATATCCTCATCCTCTCCGCCTATTACCCTTATTTTAATGCCTCCTTTACTTTCTCCCTCAATTAAAAATTCATCTTCACCTCCCAGGCCGTACAGTCTTATCTCCCGGGTTTCCTCCTTATTAAAAAGGCGGTCATAGATCTTTTTCTTTTTCTCTCCGTCCTTTTTCATCTTGCGAACTACTACATGTACATCACCATTTTCATGCCTGGTTACATGAAAGTACTCATGCTTATCGCTACCTACCACATCAACTTCCTCAGCAAGGAACAAGTAATGTTCAATAGCATATTGCTCCAGCTTGTCCCTTCTTGATTTAATTTTTGCAACCACTTCTTCACCATGCAAGGCATAGATGGAGTCGGGCCACTGACGGATAGCCTCTTCAATTTTAGCATCAGTCAGGCTATCTTGGATGGCCCGGACTGTGGCTATCCAGTCTTCTTTGGAAAGACCGGTAAGGAACGAGCGATCGAAATAGCGCGCATTAAACATAAAGCCGGAGGGCCACCTTACATCATAGTCAAAGCCTTCCAGCTTAGGCAAAGCCCATTTTCTGCTTACCAGACTGGGCAGCAGACCTTCATTCACAAAAAAGGCCTGATCACGGTCGCGAGGAATGGGCCTGTATATATCACCCTTCTCATCTTCTTTATCAAACCTTGCCCAACGCCACTGGTCATCATGACGGTCCCAGTCACCAATAACCAAGTCAAAGAGCCGGGATTTTAATGTAAATTTCTGATCTACCTCATTGTCATTATCATCTATCAGCTTATCCAGCACTTTGGAGGTACTTACGATCTTTTCCGAATTACCAAAAAAAGGTGCATCCGACCAGTCATCATCCGGCCTTTCTTCATAAAGCGCCAGCGTATTGGCAAAAGTCTTTTGATATTCTCCAAACCTGGGATCATCCGGAATATAAACCAGCTTCGGATTGGTGTGATAGATGCCTACTGCATCGGCAAGTCCGGGGACTACAAAAGCACCATAAGGATGAGCAGCAGAAATCTGGTCCTGCACAAGGTCAACCGCAAAAGTCTCTCTTAAGAATGCCGGCACCGCATTCTCAGGATATTTTTCAATAGACCTTAACACATATTGTTTGCCATTCGCAGCTTCCAGCCTCAGAGACTTGGTTTGCATCCCTCCACCGCGCTGCACAATCTTTAACCCTCCATGCTCGCTGCCAATATCAAAAACCGGAATTTCAATTTTCTGTTTCCACTCTGCCCGGTAGTTTTCTCCCATAAGCGCTTCCCCAAGGCCTTTCTTCATGCCGTACTGATTACTGGCATTAGCAACTGCAACACTGTCTTTGAGGTTAAACTTGCGCTCAAACTCTTCGGTAGTCAGCTTCGGTTGAAAGGGCTTTTTGTAAAGTGTTTTCTCAAAAGCCAGCTTCCCGGAAGGCTCATCATCCTTCGCAGGTTTCCAGTATTCAACTTTAACCTCTCCATTTTTATAAAAATCAAGCCGCGCAAAACCATATACGGACTCCGTATACTCTGCAAATCCTTTGGTTCGTACATACTCCGTTTTACACCCCGAGCCGCTTACAATATAATGTATGCTGTCTTTATAGATATACTCCAGTGCATGTTCATGGCCGGAAACATGGATAAGGCCGGGGTAATTATCAAAAATATTGACCATGCTATTTCGCATTCCTCTGTATGTGGGATGGGAGATGTCCTGGATATTACCAAACACTTTACGAAAGAATGGGTATATGGAACCTACAACCGGCATGGGAATATATAATGGTGGCGCCAGCTCCGTTAGTGGAAAAAAATGATCTTTAACTGTATTAAACCCTCCATGATTGCCGTAAGAATACATAGGATGGTGGGTAGCTACAATAATTTTCTTCTCGGGGTTTCTTTTAATGATGTCATCCATCAACTGTAAAACCTCAATAGGGTTGCCTGTGGGGCAATCGCCCTGCAATTCATTAGGCTTATCCCATCCGTGCAAAAACCATTGGGTATCGATGATGATCAATTCTATTTCCTCATTGAGGGATACCGCAACAGGCCCCGGACATCCATTGTCAGGAAGGAAAACATTCACACCCTCCGCTTTGCCCTCAATATAATCTTCCTGGTTTTGCAAATATGACCAGCCATAACTTCTCCCCTGGGCCCAGTCATGGTTACCCGGGATAAAAAAATATTTACCGGCGTAGCCAGTGGTCAAAGCCAATTGCTTATCGATAGCAGCTTCAGAAGCCTCCCTGTCAAGACTGTATGAAGGCGGCATACCTTTCGGGTACAGGTTATCCCCGAGAAAAATCAAACTGCTTTTATCTCCGGCTGAATCAAGTTGTTGCTTAAGCACCTCAAAGATTTTTTTCTGCCCCTGAGTGATTTTCCCCGCATCACCAACCAGAAAAACAGAGTACGTAAGCGTATCAGAAGAGTTGGGCTGGCTGTAACCGCTTAATGTGCAAACCAGAATCAAAATCCCTAAAACAAAAGATTTTTTCATAAAAACGAGGTTGAAGTTAAAAATTAGCCAAAACCGCTTTAACTTCTAGTAAGACTTATAACTAATTTTAAAAATTCTGCCTCTGGCCCCATCACCTTCACTGGAGAGATACATGGTGCCGTCCCCGGCAAAGCATATACCTTCCGGTTGCCGGTAAATACCCCCATCAAGGCGCACTACCTCCTTAAGTTTATAATCAGGCGAGAGCACTACCAACACTTTGTCTGCGGAAAGCCAGTATATATCAGAAGTCAAAGGATGAACGGCTATTGCAGATGGATCAAAACTATGGATTTTGTTAAAAAACTTTCGGTTCTCAATGAAAGCTTCGATCTCCTCTTCTTTCAGATTAAAAAGTGGTTTGCCTGCCACCTTCTTCTCTTTTGGGTCATACTCATAAACTGCCTTACCTTTAACCTTATTGTCTTCAATCTCTCCTTTGCCTTTACAGGCAAGCAATAGCTTTTCCCCGGAAACAGATAGCCCTTCAATATCATTACCGGAAGAAAAATCCGTATCCACCTCCTCAGCCTCTACTTCATCATTATCTGATATTTCGAAGGAAAAAACATCACCGTTGCTCTTCACTATATACACTCTATTGCCGATGGCTTCTATTCCTTCATAATCTCCGCCCTTGGCAAACTTAATTTTGCGCTCTACTTCACCATTTTCTGCTTTTAGCACATAAACATAGCCCTGCTCATCTTCTACTGCCAGCAGGTGGTCTGCACCAAACACCGAAAGGCCGGAAATCTCCTCCAAGTCGTAGTGAAGCAAATACTTCTCATCAGGAGCGTACAATTTATACGGCACCTTATGATGATCATAATCCATATAAATACTATCCGAAACCGTATTAGTAATGCTATTGCAATTGAGCGTTGAAAGGGCTAAAAACGAGAAGGCACAGCACGTAAAAATCAGGTCTTTCAAAATGTCGTTGTTTGGTATTCAACAAATTTCCAGAAAAACAGTTTGACAAAAAAATAGTCCATATTTTTATTAGTTATCAGTAGCAGTATCTTTGTGCATGCATTTAAAAAATGACCTAATTCTTCGCACTATTAAAGGCGAAAAAACAGAACGTACACCTGTATGGCTCATGCGCCAGGCCGGACGCATACTACCAGAATACAGGGCAGTAAGAAACTCGCTCTCCGGGTTTAAAGAACTGGTAGAAACCCCTGAGCTGGCTGCCGAGGTTACTATTCAGCCCGTGGACATCCTTGGTGTTGATGCTGCCATTATATTTTCAGACATCCTGGTTATCCCCGAAGCCATGGGGCTACCTTATGAGATGATAGAAAAGAAGGGGCCTCGCTTCCCTTCCACCGTCAAAACCGCAGCGGATTTAAAAAAATTAAAAATTGCTGAAGCTGATGACATCAGCTATACCATAGAGGCAATAAAAATAACCAGGAAGGAGCTACAGGGACGGGTTCCACTTATCGGATTTGCCGGTGCTCCATGGACCATTTTTGCATATATGGTTGAAGGCAGTGGCAGCAAAACGTTCTCAAAAGCCCGTGCCATGCTTTATACAGACCCTAAAATGGCCCATCAATTATTACAAATGATCACCGACAGTACCATTAACTATCTGAAAGGACAAATAGCTGCCGGCGCTGACCTTGTTCAAATATTTGATTCATGGGCGGGAATACTGCCACCTGCTCACTATGAAGAGTTTAGCCTAAAATACATCAGCCAGATATGTGATGCTATCCCGGAAGTACCCAAAACAGTATTTGCAAAAGATGCTTATTTCGCCCGAAAATCGCTGGGACAAATTAACTGCAACACCATTGGGCTGGACTGGTGCATGGACATTAAAGAGTCGAGGCAGTTGATTGGCGAAAACAAAACATTACAAGGCAATCTTGACCCATGCGTATTATATGCCGATGAGCAAGCTATTACCGAGGCCGTAAAAGCCATGCTCGATCAGTTTGGGCCGCAAAGGCACATAGCCAACCTGGGCCATGGAGTGTATCCGGATACTGATCCCGGTAAGGTTAAATTCTTTGTAGATACGGTAAAAGAATACAGTGCTGCAATGCACTAAAATTATTATTCTTCTTTCTTATTTTTTCATGAAATACATTTAACTTGACTTAGTTAATTATAAGAAATCATGAAAAAGCCTTTACTTTATCTGGCTCTTTTACTGTTCAGTACAGTAGCCTATGCCCAGGACAAAGCTGTTCATTACAAGGAACTACAAAAACACCTGCCAGAATCTTTGGCAGGGTTTACGGCTGAGGGTGACCCTGATGGCAACATGTTTGAAATGAACGATATGTCGTATTCATCCGCTATGCGGGAATATAGCAAGGGAGATTCATACCTTACCGTTACCATAATGGATTATAAAGGCGCGGCATCCATGTATCAGGGTTCTACTATGGCCTGGAACAATTCCATGTCGTATGAAGATGAGGAGCAAAAAGCACATAGTGTCAGCATCAATGGCATGAATGGTTGGTTTAGCTACGACAAGTCCAACAAAGAGACGACCTTACTACTCGGAATTAACGGAAGATATCTGGTGACGATCAACATCACTGAAAATGAGGACGAAGACCTGGCAGAAAACATAGCAAAAACACTTAACCTGAATGGCCTGCCACAATAACTGATACTCTTTGCGGAAGAAAAATAAAAGCTCAACCCGGCATTGCCGGGTTGAGCTTTTTAATAAGTTTTATATATATCTTATTGAAGCATTTTGATCAAAACTGAGAGCTTACTCTTCAAGTTTCTTCTATCCACAATGAAATCAAGGAAACCGTGCTCCAGTACAAACTCCGCACTTTGAAAACCTTTGGGCAGATCTTTACCAATAGTCTCTCTGATTACCCTTGGGCCTGCAAAACCGATCAAAGCTCCCGGCTCAGCAATATTGAAATCACCCAGCATGGCGTATGACGCCGTTACCCCTCCGGTTGTAGGGTCAGTAAGCAACGATATGTACGGGATTCGTGCCTCGCTTAGCAGTGCAAGCTTGGCAGAAGTTTTAGCCATTTGCATAAGCGAAAGGCCGGCTTCCATCATTCTGGCACCACCTGATTTGGAAATCATCAAAAACGGGATCTTCTCCTTAAGAGAGTAGTCTATTGCCCTGGCAATCTTCTCTCCCACAACCGATCCCATAGAACCTCCAATAAAGTTAAAGTCCATACAGGCTATGGTTATATCGAGCCCGTTAAGCTTACCATGGGCTGTACGCACAGCATCTTTTAGATCTGTTTTAGCCTGGGTTGCTTTTATCCTGTCCGGGTACGGCTTGCTATCCGTAAATTTCAACGGGTCGGCAGACTCCATTTCAGGATCAAGCTCTGTAAACTTGTTATTGTCAAAAAGGATTTCAAAATACTCTTTGGATCCTATTCTTGCATGGTAGCCGTCTTCAGGACTTACGTACGCATTATTCTTTAACTCTCTGGTATGAACAATTTTACCACTTGGAGTTTTAAACCAAAGTCCGTCCGGTGCCTCTTTTTTGGCCTCTGTCGGGGTTTGAATACCTTTATCTTTTCTTTTAAACCAGCTCATGAGGTTAATTTTATATGGATCAATCCTTTATAGGATATGACACGTCAATATAAGTAATGTAATCTTTGCAAATATCTGCAGTATCGGTCAGCTTTCAAAAATTAGCCTTAAGAATGTGACCAACTTGAATTATTTAGTTTATTTGCAAGGCTTTTAAAGCTATTTATTATTATCTAACCTATAAAAAACGAAAAAATGTCCGCTTCACAATTTAAAGCCGGGGTTTTGACCGGTGATGACGTTCAGAAACTTTTCCAGTTTGCAAAAGACAAGCAATTCGCCCTTCCCGCTGTTAACGTAGTAGGTACAAACTCTGTTAATGCCGTAATGGAAACCGCCAGTGAGTTAAATTCACCGGTAATTATCCAATTTTCCAACGGAGGTGCAAGCTTCTATGCCGGTAAAGGCCTGTCTAATACCGATCAAAAGGCTGCCATAGCCGGAGCTGTTTCTGGCGCACACCACGTTCACCTGCTTGCCGAGCAATATGGTGCAAGGGTAATTCTCCACACCGACCATGCTGCCAAAAAGCTGTTGCCCTGGATAGACGGTATGCTGACTGCCGGTGAGGATTTTTACAAAGTGCACGGCAAATCGCTCTACAGCTCGCACATGATTGACCTTTCAGAAGAGTCTTTGGAAGAAAACATCGAAATATGTAAGCGGTACCTCGAGCGCATGAGTAAAATGGACATGACCCTCGAAATTGAACTGGGCGTAACCGGTGGTGAAGAAGACGGCGTGGATAATACAGGCATTGACAGCTCTAAACTATATACTCAACCTGAAGAAGTAGCCTATGCTTACGAGGAGCTGAGAAAGGTGAGTGACAAGTTCACAATTGCCGCGGCGTTTGGAAATGTGCATGGTGTATACAAGCCAGGCAATGTAAAGCTGACACCAGTGATCCTAAAGAATTCTCAGGACTATATTCAGGAAAAATATAATACCGGTGAAAAACCTGTTGACTTTGTTTTCCATGGAGGTTCAGGCTCCACTGTAGAAGAAATCAGGGAAGGTATTTCATATGGTGTAATTAAAATGAATATCGACACTGACCTGCAATGGGCATACTGGGATGGCATCCGCCAATACTATCAGGCCAATGAAGGGTACCTGCAAGGACAGATCGGAAACCCTGAAGGTGACGATGTGCCTAACAAAAAATATTATGATCCACGTGTTTGGTTAAGAAAAGGAGAGGAAACTTTCAAAGCCAGATTGAAAAAGGCTTGCGAAGACCTTAACAACATAGGTACCCTTGCTTAAGGAGTACCTACTTCTATCAACAAAAAAAAGATCGTCGGGCTGACGATCTTTTTTTATGTCTTAACAAATAAGAAGAAGGATTACAATTTCTCCTTGATTCTTGCAGCTTTACCTTGTCTTCCTCTCAGGTAGTACAGTCTTGCTCTTCTTACTTTACCTCTTCTCACCACTTCAATCTTTTCGATGCTTGGTGATAAGATTGGGAATATTCTTTCGATACCAATACCATTGGAAACCTTTCTAACAGTGAAAGTCTCACCGTTTGAATTCGGATGTCTCCTTTGTATTACAGTACCCTGGAATTGCTGAATTCTTTCTTTGTTACCCTCAGTAATTTTTACGTGTACGTTAACAGTATCTCCAGCCTTGAAAGAAGGGAATGAAGCTCTTCTCTCGTTGTTTTCTGCTTCCAATGATTTGATAATATCGTTCATGATTTCTATCGCTAAAAAGTCTCTGTTCCAAAAATCGGACTGCAAATATAATAATAATTTTAGAAATACACGAAACTACCTTAAAAATATAAATAGGTCAAAAATTTTTGTTTATTAATTTTTAAAAAAGATTAAACAAAAAATTCCGTACTTACGTTAAAGCTTATAAGAGAACAGTTACAATTTGTAATTATACACAGGTATATAAAATAGAGTGTCAATTAGTATCAGGTTTTGAAAAGCTATTTGCTGTATTAATGGGGTTATTGAAACAGAAATCCTTAATTACCTAAACAAAACAATACAAGAATAGCTGAGGTGGTTGGACTCAGGGCCTGCAGAGTTACGCACAAACGACTCTGGGGCCCTCTGTTTTTTTAAGGGATCAACTGAAAGCATATGAAGCAATGGATCTGAAAATGCATTGTGATGCTCACCACTTAGAAACAGTAAATAGCCCTTATTGTCGTTTTTACTAGTTTGCCAACTGCCTGTCAAACCCATAGGCGAACAGTTCGTGTCTACCCACAAATTCCGGCCAGATCCTTTTTAGGGTTACTTCAAAAGATTAGGCCGTCGGCTTTTCGTTCTCTCCACAGCCTGATTAAAGCGCCAGTCTTCTATTTTCTTTTCATGGCCGGAAAGCAAAATATCAGGCACCTTCATTCCTTCAAAATCAGCGGGTCTTGTGTATACAGGTGGGGCAACAAGGTCATCCTGAAAGGAGTCCGTTAAAGCAGAAGTTTCATCGGACAATACACCGGGCTGCAGCCGGATAATAGCATCTGAAACTACAGCGGCGGCCAACTCACCCCCTGACAACACATAGTCACCAATACTGATTTCCCTGGTAATAAAATGTTGCCTAACCCGCTCATCAACTCCTTTATAATGGCCACATAGAATAATAATGTTTTTATATAAGGAAAGCTGATTAGCCATGCTTTGAGTAAACTGCTCACCATCAGGACTCATATAGATAACTTCATCATAGGTCCGCTGAGACTGCAAATCGCGGATGCAGTTGGCAATTGGCTCTATCATCATTACCATACCTGCACCACCACCAAAGGCATAATCATCAATCCTCTGATGCTTATCAGTAGAATATTTGCGCAGGTCGTGAATGTTAACTTCAACAAGTCCTTTTTGCTGAGCCCGCCGCAGAATAGAATCCGAAAATGGACTATCCAGTAACCGGGGCAAACATGTAATGATATCAATTCGCATACTATTCCAGGTAAATGTCCAGCAGGCCTTCCGGAAGATCAACATTCAGTATCTTACTTTCATGGTCGACTTTGCCAATGATCTCATCATTAATGGGAACCAGCACTTCTTTGCCCTGATGGTCTATAGCCAGCAAATCCTGCTTAGGAGAGGTATAAACATCCTTTATTGTACCAATATCTCCTGCAGTAACATCCATTACATGATATGATATGATCTGGTGGTAATAAAATTTGTCGTCATCCAATTCGGGAAGTACTGTAAGTGGCAGGAACAGTCCCTTTCCCTTCAGTTCGTCAGCCTGCTCCGCAGTATTAACATCTTCAAACCTGACGATGGCTTTATTGCCTTTAATAGAAATGGATTCAATAAAAAAAGGAACCAGTTTGTCGTTTATTTCAACGAAAACTGATTCCAGATTCTGATATTCCTGAGGCACGTCAACATCGAGTAAAATATTGACTTCCCCGCTCAAGCCATGCTTCTTGATGACGTAACCAAGTTGGAAACACCCACCAATATTCATAGCTATTATTCTCCTTTGTTCTCTTCTCCTTCAGCAGGAGTTTCGCCCTGAGCTTCTTCAGTAGCCTCAGCAGATTCAGTTGCTTCGGCATCGGCCTGTGCAACAGCCTCTTCTTCGGCTGCATTTTTCTTTTTAAGAGCTTCAGCCCTTGCTTCTTTAACCTTAGTTTCAGCTTCTTTTCTAGCCTTAGCACTAGCAGCAGCTTCCTGAGCAAGTTTATCCTTCTTAGACTCGATCTTAGATTCTTTATCTTTCAACCAGGCTTCGAATTTCTTATCTGCCTCTTCCTGAGTTATCGCTCCTTTGTTAACACCAATTTGCAGGTGTTTCTTAAGCATAATTCCACGGTAAGAAAGCATAGCTCTTACTGTGTCAGTAGGCTGAGCGCCGTTCATAACCCACTGGAAAGCTTTCTCCTCGTTCAACTCAATAGTTGCAGGGTCAGTGTTCGGATTGTATCTACCGATCTTCTCAATGTAGCGACCATCTCGTGGTGCTCTCGCATCTGCTACGACTACATCGTACAATGCTTGTTTCTTGCGGCCTCTGCGGGCCAATCTGATTTTTACTGCCATTTTATTATTTGGTTTCTAAAATTACGGATCACGTCCGTCCTTTAAAAGACTGCAAAGATAAGGTTTATTTTCAAATAAATACATATAGCCCACAACAAAAGAAACAATCCCCTTCTAAAACACACCTTTATAAGCCAGATTCAGACAAAACAAATGCCTTTTAGAAACGTTCCAAAGATAACCGGCATAGACCACCTTTAAAAGTCATTTATAACTAATTGAAAATCAGCCAAATTTGTAAAAGCGAATAAACGGTTTTTTAATTGTATATATCTTACCTACATTTGTTTTACAATTTCACAAGAACAAACCCATGGATAAATATTCCTACATTTCCAACGCTCACGGCCATTATCTGGATGAGTTGTATCAATCATACAAGCAAGATCCCTCATCGGTAGATCAATCATGGCAGAAGTTTTTCGAAGGTTTTGAGTTTTCTCAACAGAAGTTTGGTGAAAACGGACATGTCACAACAGAAGAGATTTCCAAAGAGACTCAGGTACGTAACCTGATCCACGCTTACCGTTCACGGGCGCATTTGAAATCCGATACTAACCCGGTTAGAAAAAGGCGTAATCACAATGTAACACTTTCTTATAAAGATTTTGGATTGTCAGACAGCGATCTGAATACAGAGTTTGAGGTAGGTAGTGAAATAGGCGTCGGTAAAGCCAGTCTGAAAAAGATCATTGAAACCCTGGATAAAATCTATTTGGGCCATATCGGTTTTGAATATATGCACATCCGGGATTCTGAGATACTGGACTGGTTTAAAAGAAAGTGTGAAAAGGAGGCCCTTGACACCAATCCGGATAAAGACACAAAGCAGAGAATGCTTAGCAAGCTCAACGAAGCTGTAGTATTTGAAAACTTCCTGCATACAAAATTCCTCGGCCAAAAAAGGTTCTCATTGGAAGGTGGGGAAAACACTATTCCTGCCCTTGACCAAATCATACACTACGCTGCTAACTTTGATGTAAAAGAAGTAGTAATTGGTATGGCTCACAGGGGGCGCTTGAACGTGCTGACCAACATCATGGGCAAAACCTATGAAGAAATATTCAGTGAGTTTGAAGGAACTACCGATCCCGACCTGACCATGGGCGATGGTGACGTGAAATATCATATGGGTTATTCCAGCCGTATTAAAACGGGTTCTAATAAAGATGTTTATGTTAAACTAACGCCAAACCCATCTCACCTGGAAGCGGTTGACCCGGTAGTATTGGGTTACACCAGGGGCCAGATAGATGATGAGTATCACGGAGATAGCAAAAAAGCTATGTCTATCCTTATTCACGGGGATGCTGCAGTAGCAGGCCAGGGACTGGTTTACGAAATCATCCAGATGTCGGAGCTTGATGGCTACACTACCGGAGGAACCATTCATTTTGTGATCAACAACCAGGTTGGCTTCACCACCGACTATGATGACGCACGCTCAAGCATCTACTGTACCGATGTTGCCAAAATAATAGATGCGCCAGTACTTCACATCAATGGAGACGACCCTGAGGCAGTGGTATTTGCATCCAAACTAGCGGTAGAATATAACCAGAAATTTGGCAAAGATATTTTCCTTGACCTGTTATGCTATAGAAGGCATGGCCATAATGAAGCTGACGAACCTAAATTTACTCAGCCAAAACTATACAGTCTTATCGCCAAGCACCCCAACCCAAGGGAGATTTATGTAAAAACGCTCATCGAGCGTGGGGATATAGATGAAGAAAAGGCGAAAAAACTGGATAAGGAATTCAGGGATTTGCTTCAGGACCGACTTAATGAAGTGAAACAGAAGCCTCTTCCTTATAAGCCACAAAAAGTAGAAGAAGAATGGCAGCTATTGCACCGGGCCAAACCAGAGGATTTTGACGAATCCCCGGACACAAGTATTGGCCAGGATGTGGTGGATAAAGTAGCCAAGGCGCTTACCTCTCTTCCCAAAGGCTTTAAACCCCTTAAGCAGATTGACAAGCTTATTAAAGACAGAAAAGTAAACTTTTTCGAGAAAAAGGAGCTTAACTGGGCTGATGCTGAGCTGCTGGCCTACGGATCATTACTCACGGAGCAAAAACTGGTCAGGATGTCTGGTCAGGATGTGAAAAGGGGAACATTCTCCCACAGGCACTCTTTTGTGTTTGATGCCAATACCAACGAGCCTTACTGTAACCTTAACCATATTGAAGAAGGGCAGCAGAAATTCCAGATATATAACTCACTGCTTTCCGAATTCGGTGTTCTGGGTTTTGAATATGGTTATGCTATGGCCACTCCAAATGCATTGGTAATTTGGGAGGCACAATTTGGGGATTTTGCCAATGGCGCCCAGGTTATGATCGATCAGTTCATTACCAGTGCCGAATCAAAATGGCAACGCATGAACGGTTTAGTGATGTTACTTCCTCACGGCTATGAAGGACAGGGGCCTGAGCATTCCAATGCAAGGCCGGAAAGATTTTTGCAGCTAGCTGCAGAAGAAAATATGATTGCTGCCAACTGTACTACACCTGCCAACATATTCCACTTACTCAGAAGACAAGTGACCTGGAATTTCAGAAAACCATGCGTGGTATTTTCGCCGAAGTCCCTGCTAAGGCACCCCAAGGTGGTATCTCCGATGACAGATTTCACTGAAGGCAAGTTTCAGGAAGTTATTGATGATGCTGCAGTTACAAAAAAATCGGTTAAGCGGGTACTTCTCTGCAGTGGTAAAGTCTACTATGACCTGCTGGAGGAGCAGGAAAACAGAAAGACCAAAGACGTAGCTATCGTAAGGCTTGAACAATTATATCCTTTCCCTAAAAAGCAATTGGATAAAGTACTGAAACAGTACAAAAATGCTGAATTGTATTGGGTACAGGAGGAACCTTCCAACATGGGCTACTGGTGGTTTATCATGAGGTTTATGGAGGGCACTAAACTGGAACTCATTTCAAGAAAAGCCAGCGCCTCCCCTGCAACAGGCTATGCCAAAGTACATAAGGCAGAGCAAGCACGTATAGTAGAAAAAGCATTTGACAAGTAATAACACATTAAAAATATATTCCGATGAGTTTAGAAATTAAAATTCCTGAAGTAGGTGAATCAATCACCGAAGTAGTTATCGGCTCGTGGTTAAAGAGCGACGGGGACTATGTAGAACAGGACGAAATCATTGCAGAAATTGAAACTGACAAAGCTACTCAGGAATTTCCGGCAGAAGCTTCAGGCGTGCTTCGCATCAAAGCCAACGAAGGAGATACAGTTGCTGTAGGTGCTGTAATAGCCGAAATCGATACCGACGCCAAGGCTGACGGCAAGAAAAGCGACGATACTGCCAAAGAAAAGACCGCTGACACCAGCGCTTCCAACGACTCTGGCGAAGGCAAGAAAACCGGTGAAGTAAAAGAAATGCATGTATCAGAACTCGGGGAGTCAATCACCGAAGTTACATTAGCTTCATGGTTTAAAAAAGATGGAGATTTTGTAGAACTTGACGAAACTATTGCTGAAATCGAGTCGGACAAGGCTACATTTGAATTACCTGCAGAAGCAAACGGTATTCTTCGAACTGTGGCCAATGAAGGTGATACACTGGAAATCGGTGCACTTCTTTGCAAAATAGAAGTGATGGAAGGAAAGCCAGCGGGAACCTCTTCTTCAGCAAGCACGGAGAAAAAGCCCGAAGCTCAGTCTGCTCCGTCTTCCGATGAGAAAACTTATGCTACAGGCCACCCATCTCCTGCTGCTGCAAAAATATTGGAAGAAAAGGGTATCAGCGCCAAAGATGTAAAGGGTACCGGAGTAGACGGACGCATTACAAAAGAGGATGCCGAAAAAGCTCAAAAGGCTACCCAATCTCCAGCCAAAGAAGCTTCTAAACCTGCTCAGGCCGGCACTAGTCCGTCAGGAGCAAGGGATGAGCGCAGAGAAAAAATGACAAACCTGCGTAAAACCATCTCCAGAAGACTCGTAGCTGTTAAAAACGAAACGGCAATGCTTACTACCTTTAACGAGGTAGATATGAAGCCGGTGATGGACCTGCGTAAAAAGTATAAAGACCAGTTTAAAGAGAAGTATGGTGTGGGCTTAGGCTTTATGTCATTCTTCACCAAGGCCTGCTGTCAGGCGCTTAGAGAGTGGCCGGCGGTAAATGCTGCCATAGATGGAGAAGAAATAGTATATCATGATTATTGTGATGTTTCCATCGCCGTTTCTACACCAAGAGGACTCGTAGTGCCTGTAATCAGAAATGCTGAGTCAATGGACTTTCAGGGTATTGAAAGTGAAATCATCAGGCTTGCGGGCAAAGCTCGTGACGGTAAACTGACTATTGATGAAATGAGTGGTGGTACCTTTACTATTACTAACGGCGGCGTATTTGGCTCTATGCTTTCCACTCCAATTATAAACGCTCCGCAATCAGCGATTTTGGGCATGCACAACATTGTAGAGAGGCCGGTGGTGATCAATGGTGAGGTACAAGTAAGGCCCATCATGTATGTGGCATTGTCTTACGACCACAGGATAATCGATGGCAGGGAGTCTGTAAGTTTCCTGGTAAGAGTGAAGGAACTACTCGAAGACCCTGCCCGCTTAATGTTGGGAGTATAAATAAAACTTTAGCTTAAAAAATATTAACATGCAATACGACGTAACAGTAATTGGCTCAGGGCCAGGCGGATATGTAGCTGCTATCCGCTGCGCACAGCTCGGCTTCAAAACAGCCATTATTGAAAAGTATAATACCCTTGGAGGTACATGCCTGAATGTAGGTTGTATCCCATCTAAAGCTTTACTGGACTCTACCGAGCACTATCATAATGCTGTAACCCATTTTGAAGAGCACGGCATTGAGATCAGCAAGCCGAAGGTGAACTTAAAGCAAATGATTGACCGCAAGGCCAATGTGGTAAAGCAAACTTGCGATGGCATCGACTTTCTGATGAAAAAAAATAAAATAGATGTTCATCATGGAGTAGGTTCATTTGTTGACAAAAACACCATTAAAATCACTCCTGAAAAAGGGGATGCCAAGGAAATAAAGACTGACAAAGTAATTATAGCAACAGGTTCCAAACCTGCGGATTTGCCCTTTGCCAAAATAGACAAGAAACGGGTGATCAGCAGCACGGAAGCTTTGGAGTTGAAGGAGATACCTAAGCACCTGATCGTAATCGGAGGAGGTGTGATAGGCATGGAGCTTGGTTCTGTTTATGCACGTATTGGCTCAAAAGTTACTGTGGTAGAATATATGGACAGAATCATACCTACTATGGATGGTACTATGGGTAAGGAGCTTACAAGGGCTACCAAAAAGCTAGGCATCGACTTTAAGGTAAGCCACAAGGTAACTTCTGTTGAAACCAAAGGTAAAGAAGTTGTGGTGAAAGCCGAGGACAAAAAAGGTAGCACCGTTGAAGTAAAAGGCGACTATTGTCTTGTGGCTATCGGAAGGAAGCCTTACACTGCAGGTTTGGGGTTAGAGAATGTTGGTATTAAAACTGACGACCGGGGCAGAATAGAAGTTGACAATCATCTTAAAACCAATGTCGATAATATCTATGCCATTGGTGATGTGGTGAAAGGTGCCATGCTCGCACACAAAGCCGAAGAGGAGGGTACGATGGTAGCAGAACAACTGGCCGGACAGAAGCCACACATAAACTATCGCCTTATCCCTGGCGTAGTTTACACCTGGCCGGAAGTAGCCAGTGTAGGTTATACAGAAGAGGAGCTTAAAGAAGAAGGAAGGGCCTATAAAACAGGATCATTCCCATTCAAAGCCTTAGGTAGAGCCAGGGCCAGTATGGATATCGACGGTCAGGTAAAAGTACTTGCCGACAAACAAACAGACGAAATCCTGGGCATCCATATCATTGGCGCAAGGGCTGCGGATATGATCGCTGCCGGAGTTACTGCCATGGAGTTCAGGGCTGCAGCAGAGGACGTGTCACGCATGTCGCACGCACACCCGACCTACATGGAAGCAGTGAAAGAGGCTTGCCTTGCAGCAACTGCTAACCGACCAATTCACATTTAAATATAATATGCCCGGAGTACAGATTCCGGGCATCAATCTTTCCAGTCTATGTCCGTGACTTTAATTCTCGTAATCATCACTGTACTGACCAGTCTCTATGCCTGGAACAATCAAGACATCCTCAGAAAATGGATATTTAACCCATACAGTGTAAATGAATATGGGCAGTACTACCGTTTCATTACATCGGGCTTTATTCATAATGATTTTATCCACCTGCTCTTTAATATGCTTGTGTTATGGATGTTTGGTGAACAGGTTGAGTACATCTTTGCTGCTATCTACGGTGTTGCAGGAAAGGCTATTTTTGTCGCACTTTATATTTTAGGTATTATCGTTTCAGATATTCCTACTTATCTCAAGCATAAAGATCATGCTTATTACAATGCTTTAGGAGCTTCAGGAGGAGTGGCTTCAGTACTATTTAGCTTCATACTCTTTGCTCCTGCCCAAAAGCTATATTTGTACGGCATCATCGGCCTGCCAGGCATTGTCTGGGCAGCACTGTATATATTATACTCTGCTTATATGGGTAAAAGACAGGGAGACAATATAAACCATGATGCTCACCTTTACGGAGGATTGTTTGGAATTGTGTTTACTATACTGGTTTACCCTAAGGTAATCAGTCATTTCATAGGGGAATTGGGGGATTTGAGTTTTTTTTAAGGACGGCTAATAGAAAACTCTTTGCGTGCTTTATAAATTTTTCCATCAGTAGCTATTATTTCAACGTACACCAAGTAATCCCCCTCTACATCTGATTTATAAAACTCAAAAGCTGCTTCACCTGCATCATTGATCCTAAGATTGGGATTCCAGAATATTGTACATCTAAGGTCAGGAGCTTCATCAATCAGACGAGATAAAGTCTTAGGTTCCGTATTATCAATACCTCTAATCTTAGTAAAATGATCCCGTAGAGACTGTAATGGGTTAACAACATCTGATTTCAATTCAATTAATATAACCCCATGTTTACCAAACATACCATACCTTGCCTCCGAAGCAGGAGAATTGTACAAATGAATTTTAGCAATATCGCTAACATCAAACTCTAGAAGATATTTAATCTCAAAAGTTGGGATTCCGTTAATTAGTATAAGTGGTTTTTCTTTATATCGATGACTACTTTCCTTTGGCACTAACCTGAGTTCCTTACGCCCCTTACGCTTAACAACACGACATTTAGGCACAATTGCTTTCAAAGTTTCCTCAACCGTAGGAAGCGTCTGATAATCTGCCAGTTGAATAGAGTAATCTGGAACAACAAATTTTGATTCTTGCCTTGGAATGCGTTGCTCATCTGAGGCATAAACTTTTTGAACTAGAAGCCTTTTCCTACTCAATGCTATCATGCTGTTATAGTTACCACTAAGAGGTTCATTATTGTCTTCATACGAATACGAGCACTCATAATTGAGTATAGCATCAATTTCACCGAGTATTGTTCCATCCTCAGCAAATTGAACTGGCCAGATGGTACCGTCTCCTTCCTTCTCTTTGAGCCATTCTATAATACTCCCCTTTCTACCATAATAGGCTTCCTTGGCATAATACTCCTCCAGATTATAAACTGATATTCTTGAAGCAGGATCCTCTGTCAGCACATCCAATCTAATCTTTGGTGTTTCACAAAACTTATCATTCAGTGCCATTCCAGATTTTGGATAAGACCCCAAATTCTTATCAAAAACTTTAACAATTACCAAGGAATTATCATATACCTGACGAATACTAGAATTTATGGAAGCTCGAATGAGCTGACTTCTTTCTCCAACTTCAGTTAACTTGATATCAACAGTATCGGCTAAATCCTTTACAATTTCCTTCTTAGCCAACACTCGTCCAACAGAATCCTTTAGTATGTAAGTAGCCCTATATCCACTAGCTTTCGATGGTAAAGAGCCCATGACCTTAACGTTAGAAGCAAGATCAAGTTCAACAGTTGATATCAAGGAATCATTCAAAAATTCTTCTAATGTCGCTTTAGTACTATGCGGCGAGCTACCTCGTGAACTCTTTATTTGGAGAATGAATCTATTGTCGTTCTCTTTAATGTCAATTATTGCACCTATACTGGATACGGCAGGCAGCTTCACCTCTTTTAATTCTCCCTGATACACAAATCGCATTGTATAATGTTCTTTGCCAGGAACAAGTGTAAATTCACCAACCCCATAATTATCAGTAGAAACATCTGTCACTTCCGAATAAGTCTCATCATAAATTTTCCCGGATATCGGTATACCATCTCCGCTTACATCCTGGACATGCATCGTAATATGGTTCTCTACCCCAAATAGCAGTACTCCGGTACCTGTTTCTGTCTTAAACTTTATCTCAAGTTTCTCTGATGTCAAAGAATATTCATAGTCCTCCCCATATACTTCAATATCTACCCGACCTGAATGAACCTCACCACTTTCATCATGAGCAAAGACAGTATAATTTCCACTAACCAATTCAGGTGATAGTATAAGCTCTGCAGATTTGTTTAAACTATCGGTAATAATACGCTTTTCCTCTATTACATTCCCACCAGGTCCGACCAACTGCAGCCTGATTAGAATTTCGTCCTCCACAAGTTTACCTGTACCCACCTCTCTACATATGACCCCAACTTTAACCACATCACCAGATACATAAAAATGTGAATCAGCAACCAAATGCAAATACTGATTGTAAGCACATAGTTGCAAACTATGACTAATAAAAATACAACTTAATAATACTTTTAACATATTTAATACCACCATGAAGGCTTTGAATTAGTGATGGAAGTGTACCCTGATTGGTAATCAAGACAATTGTTACATACAGCAGGAGGAATATGCGGCGCTCCTGGTACCGGGGCACATAGATCATCCAGAGCTACATTAAATGGAAAATCAGATGGCTTTATAAACCATCGTGTTAGGGACTCATCCGCAACGATAAAATATCCGGATGTTTTCTCCTCAGGATTAGACACGTTGTATATATTACTCGGAATCTCAAATGGAGGTGGATCAAAAATACTTCCACCACCCTGCTCCCTCTGTATCTTAATGTTTTCCCAAAACTCGTAGGCACCCTTCCCAAGTGAATATTGAGTAACTAATACGCTAAATTCGTGTTCCACTCTTGAATTAGCGCTCAACTCTAAAAAAAACAAGGGTTGAATATATCCACCGGTAATATCCCTAACCATCGTATAATCTTTAAAATAATTTTCGTTAGAAATCCAACACCTTTTGTTTGGATGTCCAGTTGAGAGCAAGCCTGCTTGCACCTCCCATGCTGCTTCGTACTTCCATCTGTAAAATTTTTCTTCTCCTGTGTTTTCTGGTATTTCAATCCGTCCTTCTACACCCTGCACTACAACTGGCTTTTCTTCTCCTGCAACGTTCTTTAACACTTCTTTTTCCATAAATTCCGGTTGCACAGAAGATACAGAACCTACAACTGTCATGGTTTCTTCCATGGACTCATATATCTTTCCTTCTTTGGTGGTAATCCTCAATTTATAAATTCTATCCTCTAAAACTTTGAAATCAGCATCATAGAGCCTATAGGTACCAGAATTATCAAGATCTTCAAAATGCCATGTATTATCAAGATCATCCTGTAGGATCACTTCAGCCTCTAAAACGGGTTCATCCTTTTCGTTAGAAACCTTACCAGTATTAGACAGTTTAACACTAAAATATTCAGGATCAACCGGTAACTGTAAGCGATCGTTGTACGAAATATTAGTTATAGTAGATTCTACTACTAACCGAGATGGTTCAGATGAAGTATCAAAAGATACCAGTTCAATACAGGATCCTAGCACACCTACTGCCATTATTAATATTATCAATCTCATTATATTAAATTCTAAAATTGTACGTGATTGACGGAAAAATACTACCTAGAACTGATAGTTTATAGGCTGTTCCTCTTTGGGTGAAAAATACTGAGTAAGGATTTTTACGACCATACGCGTTGTAGATCGAAAAAACCCACTCCCCATCTATAGCTTTATGCTTTTTAAAGCCACTTCGCAGTGTTACTGACAGATCAAGCCTATGGTAATCAGGAATTCTGAACTGGTTGCGTTCTGAGAAATTCAATACTGCAGGAATCCCGTCATAATTAAACTTTGAAACAGGGACAGTAATGGGACGCCCTGTAGCGTATGTAAAGTTCCCACCAATGCTAAAACGTCTACTTATTTTATAACTGCAAACAAGGGACAAGTTATGGGGTGTATCATAATTAGCAGGAAAGTAAGTACCATTATTTATCCGATTCTCTCTATACTTCGCAGACTTAAATAACCTCTCACTTCTTGAGTAAGTATATGCCAACCAGCCAGTCAAGAGTCCCTTATTCTTCCTAAATAAGAACTCAATCCCGTAGGAGCGTCCAAAACCTTGAAGTAAATCCGCCTCAAGTTTATCATTAAGCAATATTGTAGTACCATCTTTATAATCAACAATATTATGAACTTCCTTATAATACCCCTCTACCGATACTTCCAATACATTGTCGTGCATATTTCTAAAATAACCAACTGTAATTTGGTCACCTACAGCAGGGCGTATACTAGGTCCACTGGACTTCCAGAAATCAAGCGGTGATAGGGCAGTAGTATTAGATATTAGGTGGACATATTGTATTGTTCGGTAATAACTTAGTTTCAAAGAATTTTTACTGTTAAGCAATAACCTTAGTGAAAGGCGAGGTTCAATACCATTATAAGTTTGAACCGGCTCATCATTATCGTATACAAGTGTATCAACTATAGAGTCTACGGATTTGGGCTGACCCTCATCATAAGCATATGTAGTGGCTCCATACAATGTATACATTGAATACCTCGCACCATACACTAAACTTAGATTGGGAGTGAGTGACAATTCATTACTTAAGTATACAGCACTTTCAATGGACCGCTCATTATCCAAATTCTTAGAAATTACATTAGGATTATTATCTCCAGGTATCAATTCTCCAGGCTCAAACACATAAACCAATGAGTGAAACCCAAAATCAAATTTATTATTTGCAGAATGCTCATAATTGAAATCAAATTTGGCATTTAACGTTGAGATAGATGAAGAATATTCAAACTGTCCCACTCCCTCTTTGTCAAATACTTCATTAAGGTATTTACTTCCAGAGAGCTGGAGGGTGGATAACAGTTTTTTATTATAAATATGATTCCATTTGACCGAGAGCCCTTTATTTTTCCAGTTATAAGTGGTATCAGACACAAATTTAAATCTATCCGCACTGCTATAACCAGAAACACTAACCACATTTGACTTATTTATTACATGCTTGACTTTTACATTTACATCATGGAATGTCGCTGAACTCTGGTTCAAATCAGGATTATCAACTTTTTTCAACAGCCAGTTCACATAAGAAACCCTTCCCCCTGCTATAAATGTGGTCTTATTCTTAATAATAGGTCCCTCTATTACAATTCGACTGGAAATCAATCCTAGTCCCCCGTTTATTTTATACTTGGTGTCATTTCCATTACGAAGGTTAACATTTAAAACAGAAGAAACCCTTCCTCCATACATAGCGGGCCCTCCACCTTTATAAAGAACGACATCTCGTACTATATCGGGATTAAACGCAGAAACTAATCCAAAAAGATGCGATGAAGAAAATAATAAAGCACCGTCCTGCATCAACAGGTTCTGGCCTGCTTCTCCTCCACGTACATTAAAGCCAGCGGTTCCTTCACCCACTGCACTTATTCCGGGTAACGCGGTAATAGTCTTAACCGGATCTACTTCGCCAAGAAAGGTAGGAAGAGTTTTAATTGACTCTAAGCTAAGAACTTCTTTTCCCGCTTCAATTCCCTTTACATTAGCGTCATCCGCCACAGCCGAGATTGTCACCTCTTTCAACTCTACTGTTTTCTTATATAACTCAACATCAACGATTCCTGAAGAACGTATATCCACCCAAAACTCTTTAGGTTCATACCCAAGATATTCTAATTTAATCAAATGCTTTCCGGCAGGTAATACAAAAGAATAATATCCCATAACGTCAGAAACTCCACCCTTTCTTAAATCTTCAGTTGCAACTTGTACTCCTGTCAACACTTCCCCTGTTTCTCCATCTCTTGCATAGCCCGACAACTCTACACTTTTTCTATTAAGATTCTGTTCGTAACTACCAACAATAAAATCAACAGGTATGTCCGATACCAGATTCTCGGTACCCTCTTCCCTTTTTGGCTGATTTACAATTATCCAATTATTTTTATAAGTAATAACCTGGAGTCCATATTGAGGTAACACTCCTTCAAGTAGAGCAGTAAGATTAGTTCTTTCATCAACCTTGAGTTTTATTCCATCTAACCATTCCTCTTTGTAAAAAAAACGGAGAGAGTGCCCCTCTTCAACCTGATCAATCAAGTCTGTTAATAGTAAATTATATTTGCTTTCTACCCATATAGTATCGCTTTGTGCATAAGAGTTATAAGTGGTAAAAGTAATATGAACAACCAGGAGGATTTTGAAAAAAAAATGTGCCTTCAAAAGAATATGAAAATTTAAAACAACGATTATCAATAAAAACGGGAACATTGAATCATGCTCCCGTTTTCAAAATCTAATAAAATACTATTTTATAATATTATTCCTCATCTATAATAAGCTCTTTACTATCCAGTTCATTATTTATGCTCACCTCATCATCAGCCGTTGTCAGCCCATCTAAGCTCACTGTAATAGTTTGCTTGGGATCCAAAGCATTATCATTAATGGAAAGCGTAATATTCCTTTCAGTTATACCTGCCTCAAATGTAAGCACACCAGGAGTTGTGGTGACCGTAGCGTCAGATACACCCACACCCGGTGTGATGGAATAAGCCACACTTATTGTTTCGCTGGATTCCTTTGAAATTGTAACAGGAATAGAATATACTCCTGCTTCTGTAATATCCATAGTAGCAGTATCCAAGGTAACTATCTTCAGGTCATCAACAAAACTATAAACTATAGATTGCAGAGTATCTGATTTAATATACTCATGGGTTAATACCGGATTTACAGCATCAATGGTAAGCACAATATCTAAGGTATCAGTTACAGCTACATCGGGATATACCACCAGTTTGATGTGATTTGTAGAGTCTGTACTTATGGTATAAGGGCTTTCATACCCAGCTAATACGTCATACCGAGAAGCATCCATAGAACCTGACAAAGAATAAGTTACATCAAAATCACCATTAAAACCACCGTCAATAGCTAATGGAATAGTAACTGTATCATTTTTAACAGTCTCAGACCTTAGAGTAGAATCTACATCAAAATGCACTTCCCTTGAACTCACTTTTACACTCATGTCCCCACTCGCAGATGAAGTAGAAACCGTAAGGGCATGATCAGTCGGTTCAAAAAAGTCTACATAAACGTAGGCATCATTTTCTGAATCTTCAGTAATCTTTGCTCCATTATCTATGGCCCAAATATGATCAAGCTCCTTTCTATTATTTAAAATATAATATTGTTCTTTATCACCTACATAAACTGAAGACGGTCCCGAAACATTCAGGTGCTGGCCTGGTTTATAATCTATAACATTTCCATCTTCCTCCTCACATGCGGTCATTGCGAAAGCAACTACTCCGCAAAAGGCAAGGCTCCTAAAAAGAAGGTTATTCTTTAATGATTTCATATATAATTTTTTTTAATCAGATAACTAAACTTATTGAACGTCCCACCACACATTTTCTTCCATATTGTTGAAACCTATTGCAGAAAGATTTTCCGCATTTGCCTCGGCCTCAACTGCAGGATAAAATGCTCGCACCGGAATAAAGCTTGTAACTGCATCAGCAGGTAACTCCAACTCCGGCTCATCCAGCCTTCTTTGTTCAGCCCAAGCCTCAATACCTTGAGTATAAAGCGCTACCCACTTTTCATACCCAATTGACTCTTCCCAGTTCGCTGCATCATAAGAATTATCCGCTAAATACTGGCCCGCCAATGCATCCGACAGTCCCCATTGATTAAAGGATGCCGTTACTGCATTATTGAAAGCGCTCTCAGCCGATCCACTAACAAAGTTTCTTTCTATGGCCTCCGCTCTGAAAAACTCCACTTCTGCATAGCTCATCAATATGGCCGGAGCAGTAGCTTCCTTTATCTGATCATGAGGTCTAGATGTCATTGGCTTCAATTGAAAAGAAGCTGCGTCAGTCAAGCCATATGGAAGACCCACAATTTCACCATTAGGATTTGGCATAGCATACTCCGCCAGTCTTGGATCATCTTTGTCAGCCATTGCAATAGCAAGCTCAGCAGAGATTGCAAAATCATCGCGAGTTATAGCATCAACATAGAATGGATTAGCTATTCTCTGGTCAGAATTAAAAACAAACTCGGCGTTTTGAGCATTGGATGATATAACACCTAAACTTGAACTCAAAGCTTCACTTACGATAGTGCTAGCCTCTGAGGAAGCAACATCAGCCATTCTCATTCCAATTCTCAACTTTACAGAATTAGCAAACCTGCCCCACAATGCCATATCTCCACCGTAAATAATATCTCCGTTTCCAAATCCGGCTTCGTCTGGAGTAATACGCGCAATAGCTCCATTTATTTCCGAAATCAAGCCACTGTAAATAGATTGCTGGGAATCATAAACCGGATTCGGGAATTCCTCAGGCTGTAACGCTTGTGAATAGGGAACATCTCCCCAAATGTCTGTTACCATTTGGAATGCCCATACTCTCAAGATAGCTATCTGAGCCAGCCTATTATTTCTAACAGCCTCACTGATAGTTTCATTATTTTCGGTCAACGTTTTTGCCTCGGCAAGATCATTCAATCCAGAAGCGTAAAACGATTGCCATGACACATTGAATGTGGATGGATTTTGATTATATCTCGAGTCTTCAGCGTATTCATTTTGAGAAAAGTGCTGTACCATAAGCATTGCAAACTCAAAATTCATCGCACGACCCCACATACGATCAGCCAAAGCAAACTGTGCCTGAGTGAATAGATTTTCAGCAGGAACTACAATAGGCTGATTTGGATCAGTATTTGTCTCTTCAAAATCATCAGTACATGCACCTAAAAGTAGCACCAGTACTACAAATGTTGATAGTAATCTATATATATTGTTCATTTTTACTAGTTTTTAAAGTTTAAAGCTTAGGTTAAACCCTAACGAACGTGTAGGAGGAATCTGAGCATTCTCTAAGCCTTGAACATTACCTGTTCCAGTAACCACTTGAGGATCCAAGTATGGTATTTCGCTATAAAGAACTCCTAAATTCCTTCCGAAAAATGCAAGTGTCACGTCTCTAAATGGTAGGTTACCCATCAATCGCTCAGGTAGTGTATAACCAATCCTTACCTCTCTAAGTTTGATGAAACTGGCATCATACACATTAGGAGCTGCTACATTCCATACTGTTTGGTAGTAAACCTGAGGGTCAACTGCTACAGTGTTATTCTCCCCAGTCTCTGTTACACCGTTGATGATCATGCCCTCTTCTCTAATATTACCCTCAACAGTTTTAGGCAACATTCCGGAGTAAGCCGCCCATTGTAGGGAGCTAGAGTGTATTACTCCTCCACTCTGGAAGTCAATTAACGCGCTGGCGGTTATACCTTTGTAGCTGAACGTATTTCTAATACCCCCAGTAAAGTCAGCTATTGCTGAACCAAGATATTTTCTGTCAGCTTCCACTAGAGGAATGCCATTTTCTCCAATGATCAATTGACCATCCTCATTGCGTTGGAAATCCTGTCCGAATAAAGCCATGTATGGTTGACCTTTTTGTAGCCTTACATCGGCTGCCCAGGTTGTACCCATGATAATATTGTTCACACCCTCAGCCAATTCTACAACCTCATTGTTATAAGTCGCAAAGTTGAAGTTTACATCCCATGTAAAATCTCCTGCTTTAATAGGTGTACCTCTTAATGTCAATTCAATACCACTATTCTTCATGGTTCCGGCATTAACCACCCGTGAAGTATACCCAGTAGTCGCAGAAGATGCAACTGAGAATATTTGATCTTCAGTAGTCCTGTTATAATATGAAAGGTCAAAACCTACACGATTTTGCAAGAAATTCATCTCCAATCCAGCTTCAAACTCTTTTGTCAACTCATTTACAAGATTGGGGTTATTCCTGCTGTTTGGCACTGCATACCTTGGGTTATCGCCAAAATTAGGCTGCTGTGGAGCATAAACATTTGTCAATTGGTAAGGATCTGCATCATTACCTGCCAAACCATAACCTACTCTTAACTTACCGAAAGAAATAATATCGTTATTTTGAAGTGCATTCAACTCTGTAAACACAAAACTTGTGGTTAGAGCAGGATAGAAATAAGAGTTATCATCAATAGGCAGGGTAGATGACCAGTCATTTCTCATAGTCAAGTCCAAGAAAACTGTCGAAAACAATCCTACCGAAGCAGATGCAAATACACTATTAATTTTCTTTCTATCAATTTCTGTCTCAACTGTTGGGTTTCCAACACCGTTAGCTATATTAAAGAATCCATCCAAAGCCAAACCTCCATTAGTGTTAGCTGTATTTCTTTCTCTTTCCTGAGACATTAAGTTACCTCCAATCATAGCATTGATCGAAATATTCTCATTAAGATTTTTTGAATATAAAATCTTTGCCTCATAATTAGTCTCCGTAAATGTCCTTACTGTTTCAGCATATTTAGACTGATCTACGCCCCCTAAAGGTACTCCTTCACGTGACCTGAATGTAAATCCATCAGTCATAGCCCTTGCACTAATTGTTAGGCCCTCAATGAGTTCATAATTAAGAGCTATATTACCGTAGAACCTATCTCTTGAATCCTCTTGCAAATACTCATTTCTTACCCAGTAAGGGTTATCAAAAAAGTATGGAGCTGGGTCAAAATCAGTGAGTTCACCAGAATTATTGGTTGTTATACCAGTTGGATTCCAAGTATATTGTTTTCCGTCTTCTCGCTTATAATTTTGCAACCTATCAAAGTCGAGTTGGGTTTGCCACCATTGAGTAAACCCTTGCATAGGGTTATTATTGGCATATCCTGTTGCGTTTCTTCCATTTGCTTCCTGTTTCACCAAGCTACCTGAACCGGTTACAGTTAATTTTTCAGTAAGCTTATAATTAGAATTTATGCTAAAAGTATTTCTTTCTAAATCTGAATTAGGCATAGTACCTGATTGATCCAGATTGGTGTAACTTAATCTAAAGCTTCCTTTATCATTACCACCATTAAATGCCACCGAATTTTGAAACGTTACACCCGTTTCAAAAAATTCTTCATAACCGTTATCTGGAGCAACCCAAGGACGTGTCTCTCCATAGTTTGGTGATTGAGGATCCCAAGAATCCCAATGTCTGACCATTCTATTTGGGTCATACTTTGGCCCCCATGATCCATCTTTAGAATAAACCGGTGCATAATATGTTACACCATCCTCAGTAAATTCATTAAAGCCAGAAGGAGTACTTAATACAGCTCCTCCACCATACTCCTGCTGGTGTTCAATTAGGTTCTGAACCTTATCAAAGGTTACACTGGAGTTAAAATCGACTCCTATACCCTTTGCTCGACTTCCAGATTTTGTGGTTATCAAAATAACACCGTTAGCACCTCTGGTACCATAAAGCGCTGTAGCTGCAGCACCCTTTAATACGGACATTGAAGCTATATCCTGAGGGTTAATATCGGCAGCAGCGTTACCATAATCATAAGCACCGTCACCAAATCCTCTTTGCTGATCCGTTGAAGCGTAGTTATCGTTGTTAATGGGCATCCCATCAACTACAAAAAGAGGCTGATTTTCTCCCAAAAAAGAGTTTGAGCCTCTAACCGTAATTCTTGAAGAACCACCCAAAGCCCCACTGGTACCTTGTATTTGAACACCAGCTATTTGTCCTTGTAGTGCATTTACAACGTTTGGCTCAGAAGATTGAGCAACTTGCTCCGTATTAACTTCCTGAACAGCATAGCCAAGTGCCTTTTTCTCCCGGGAAACACCAAGAGCAGTTACAACAACCTCGCTAAGTTGTTTGACGTCCGATGCCATCTGAATATCAAGTACTGATCGGGAACCCACTTCAACTTCCTGTGTTTCCAAACCAACAAATGAAAAGATCAAAGTGCCTCCTTCAGAAGGAACACTAAGTTTGTAGTTTCCATCTATATCGGTAACCGTACCGGTAGATGTACCTTTTAAAATTACGTTTACCCCTGGAAGGCTAGAGCCATCATCCAATGACGTAACCTTTCCAGAAACAGTCCTGTCCTGACCCCATGTTATAAATGAGACCAAGAAGAAACTCATAAATAGTAATAGTTTCCTCATAATTAGTTGTTTTAAGGTTATTATTTAGAACAGAAATCCCCCTATGTGGGGTATGATCCGCCAATATAAACCACATTCGATGAAAAACAAAATTATAT
>NZ_SMLW01000250.1 GCF_009711405.1 Fulvivirga kasyanovii
CAAGCCCATCCCTGTTATACATAACTCGCCAGCAACACCTACCGGTTGTAGATGATTGCATTGATCTATTATATATAGGTTAACATTTCTTAATGGTTTACCGATAGGTATATCACACGACATGTCATGATGTGAGGTAGAATAGCCACTACTATAAATAGTAGCCTCAGTAGGACCATATAAGTTCTCTAGCTGTATATCAGTGCCCAATTGGTCAAATTGATAAACTAACTCTCGATTGAGCGCTTCGCCTGCCAGGAATATATAACTTAGACTTTGATACCGCTCTTTTGGCTGTTCCTTTAGATGCTCTATAAACAAAGAAAACATCGAAGGCACAAAGTTCATGTGGCTCACACCATGATACTCAACAGTTTGTATTATATCATCAGCATCCGTTTCTGCCCCTGGCTGTAATACGGCAAGCGAACCTCCAGAGTAAAACCATCCAAATAACTCTGAACAAGAAACGTCAAATGAAAAAGAAGTCTTAAAAAGATAACAACCCTCTTCGTGCAAAGGATAATATTCTTGCATACCTTGGGTAAGGTTAAGTAATGACTTGTGTTCAATCATCACACCTTTAGGTTTACCGGTCGACCCTGAAGTATAAATGATATAGGCCAGATCACTCCCTTGTACATCAATACCTGTTGGATAAGTAGAACGCGAGGTAATTTCTGATAAAGATGCATCTAAATCTAGTAGCTGTACCGAAGAAGAGAAAAAAGAAGACCCCAGGCTTGTTCTTGTTATCACCATTTTTACTTCCGAATCTTCCAAAATCAAACGCTTACGGTCTGTCGGATAATTTGGATCAATAGGTACATAAGCAGCACCTGTTTTCATTACACCAAGTAAGCATGGAAATAAGTACTCTTCACGCTCAAGGATCACTCCCACCAAGTCTCCTCTATTGATGTCCATCTCTGACGACAAATACGCTGAAAATTGATCTGAAATTTCAGATACTTGACTGTAGGTCAATGTTTTATCTGAAAATTTTATCGCTATATTTTCTGGGGTAGCACTTACCTGGCGTTGGAAGCATGATATGATGGTCGAATCATCCTTAGAAGATAAAATGGTATCATTAAACTCATAGAGTATTTGATCTCGTTCACCAGTTGTAATGATCGAAATCGAGGAAAGGCTTCTATCTACATCTGATAAAATAGCACTAACAATACCCTGAAAATAACTTATAAAACGCTCTATCGTTTCGGGTTTAAATAACTCCGTGGAATATTCAAACCCTAAGAACAAATCTTCTCCTGTATCAGTCGCCACTAATGTCAAATCAAACTTCGAAACCTTATGTTCCAGAGAAACAGAGGATAACGAAAAATCCGAAGGCCCACTCAAGATATCATCTAACGAACGATAAGAAAAAAATACATCAAACAATGGGTTACGACCTGTATTCCGTTCAACATTTAAAGCATCAATCAACTCTTCATATTGATAAGTTTGATGGTCAAAACACGTTAAAGTGTCTGAATGTAACTGTGAAAGAAAAGCCGTGTAGGACAGGTCACCTGCTACATGATTACGCAACACAACCGTGTTCACAAACATCCCTACCATATGTTCCAGGTCAGCATGGGAGCGGCCTGCCACTGGAGTACCAACTACGATGTCCTGCTCTCCGCTCAGTTTGCTTAAAAATATATTGTAAATACTTAACAATACCATGTAAAGGGTAGAACTACTACTTTCAGATAAAGAACGTAATGCTTTATTGGATGCGGCACTTAACGTAAACCCCATATAGCTCCCTTGATAGGACTTCACCTGAGGACGGATAAAATCAGTCGGTAAATCTAACAATGGAACATCTTCTGAAAATAAGCCCAACCAGAAATCCTTATGGGTGGATAAGGCCTGCTGCTGGACCGAACTCTGTTGCCATTCTGCATAGTCCTTATAATGCAGATCAACAGGCGGTAACTCTTCCTTATTGTACAGCGATAGAAAATCTCTCACTAGTATCTCATGAGATATACCATCACTGATAATATGATGCATGTCAATCAGTAAAATGTAATCCTGATCAGCTCCGGGTAAACGCTGATGGATTAAACCTGCACGGATTAATGGCCCATTATGCAAGTCAAAGGGACGAACAAATTCTTCTACGATACCGGAAATATCCTCATCAACGGTCGGGTAATGAACCAACTCAAACGGTACCTCTTCCAAAACACGCTGGACAGGCTCACCCTCTAACATTATAAAGATTGTCCGTAATACTTCATGACGGGATATTAATGATTTTATAGCCCATTCCAGATCGGATACCACTACTTTACTTCCTAGTCTAACTACCTCTGGCATATTGTATAATAGTGAACCCTTGTCAAACTCATACAAAAAGTACATCCGTCTCTGGGCTGAAGACATAACATAATGCTCCTTCGATAAACAAGGTTCAATGCGGTTATAGCCTGACTTACCCAAACTATCAATATATTGTCCCAGGCTGTTGATATCTTGATGTATGAAAACTTCCTTCAAAGGCACTTCCACCTCTAACTGCTTTTGAAGACGATTCACTAAAACTGCTGCACGTAAAGAATGGCCTCCCAATTCAAAAAAACTTTGACGTGTACCAATAGTAGATCTATCTAGTTGTAATATGTCTGACCACACGTCAACCAGCAATAACTCAGTAGGACTTTGTGCTGCAACGTAGTTATCTCCTGTAACTATTTCTGGCTTAGGTAAAGCTTTGCGGTTTACTTTCCCATTGCTCGTAATTGGCAATTCATCTAACATTACAAAGTAAGAAGGAACCATATAATCAGGAAGGTTCTCCGATAAATACCCTTTCAAGTCCCTAGGGTCATGTACATCGGACGAAACATAGTAACCCACTAAAAACTTATCCCCTGAAAATTCATGCACAACCACTACCGAATCGCTAATATTGGGATGTCTATTCAATTGATACTCGATCTCTCCCAATTCTATACGGAAACCACGAATCTTTACCTGATTATCTATACGACCCAAAAACTCAATATGCCCATCCGCACGCCAACGCGCCAAATCCCCAGTCTTGTACATCCGCTCCCCTTCCCTTAATGGATGAGGCACAAATTTACTATCCGTTAATTCCTTATCCCCTACATAACCTCGTGCCAAGCCCATCCCTGTTATACATAACTCGCC
>NZ_SMLW01000308.1 GCF_009711405.1 Fulvivirga kasyanovii
AGAGTTTTCCACCAGGGGCTGCAATACCATGGGGGGAATACCCACGCTCAGGCAGGTAGGCTCCACATCCAATTCAAACTTCAACCGGTCTCCAAATCTCACTTGTTGAATTTTGATATAATTTTCAATAAAGTCAAGTTCGTGGATCAATCTTACTTTATCCCCGGAGTGAGAATCCAGCGCATAACGGAATACATCTGATAACTGGGTAATCACCTTTCTGGCTTTCTCCTTACTGGTACTGATCAGTGTACTGATAGAATTCAGGGTATTGAAAAGAAAATGAGGGTTGATCTGAGACCTGAGCAAGGACAGTTCCATTTCCTTGTTTTTAAGCGCCAGTTCACTTTTTTCCTGCTCTTCCTGCCGCAGGCTCTCAAAATATTTAATGATATAATATACGGCAACTGTTATCAGGTACTGGTCATAGATCCGCATGGCATCCCAGCTCAACAGGTCCAGCATATACTCTTTCCAATCATCGAAATATACCAACCCATCCAGGTAATAATCAAAGTAATAAGACAAATAGCTGATGCACATAAAGTATACAAATACTCCAAATAAGTGCCCTACCACCTGCACAGGAACTTTGAATTTGAACAGCCAGTTGGTGTATATAAAAGTAAGGCCTACGAGTATACATACGGTTTCGAAAAGGTAGAAACCATTCCATAAAACGGAGGTAGTATAGGGCCTGAACGCCTGCCACTCAATGATGGAACTTACAGCATAGTTGATAGCGTACCAGCCACATATGAGCAAATAAGCTATCTTCCAAATCTTTGGTATCTTCTCAATTATTGTCAAAGGCTACAACTTTTATTTTACTAATTTAAGCATTCAAACTTACACTTAGAGATGATTTAAAAATTTCTTTAGACATACATTTTACTAAAAAGAAGCGTTAATTAAGAACAAATCTTAAATTAAAAATGTATTATTCCCTTTTGAAAAGGTTATCATAACAACAAATATTGACAAAGTGCGGTTTCGTTCACATCTTTGATCTTTAAAAGCCGTCACGGCTTACAAACAAATCACTATATGCGGCTTTTGTGTCTCACATTATTTTTATGCGTTGTATATTTTTTTGCGCATGCCCAGTCTACCATTACAATTTCAGGGAAAATTGTTGACAGGGAGACTAGTGAGCCGTTAATTTTTGCATCCATCGGCATAAGAGGTAAACCGATAGGCACTGTATCCAATTCAATAGGCGAATTTGACTTCCATATACCTTCTAACCTTAAAAATGAGGTACTGGTCATTAGCATGCTGGGCTATGAAAACATGGAGGCACCTATACGCAACCTGCTCAGAAAGGATACTGTTATCTTCAGGCTTAACAAAGCTGTACAAATGCTGGATGAGGTAGTTATACATGACTCGCTCAATGGTGGCGATATCGTAAGTATAGCCTTCAACCGGATAGAAGAGAATTATCCTATGACCCCGTTCCTACTGGATGGCTTTTACAGGGACCTTAAAAAAGTAGGCGGCATATATTTTTCACTTCTTGAAGCTGCCGTAAAAATATATGATGAAGACTACAAGGAGCCCCGAAACAAAACAAGACTAAGGGAGCGGGTAGCTTTAATGGAAGTTCGCAAAAGCCTGGGGTACAACAATAAATTCACGAAATACTTCGACCAAAGCAACCTGCTGGAGGAGTTGCTTTTACACAATAATATCAGGTACAGGCAGTTTCCGTCCGAACAAATATTTTTTGATAGCTTCAAAAGACTGGGAACGTCATACTACAACGGACACCGCGTTTTCGTAGTCTCCATCAATGCAGACTATCACTTAAAACTTTACATAGCTACCCAAAACTACGCCATCATCAGGATGGAGTTTGAGCGAAAATATAGCGATGCAATTATCAGGCGGAAGAAAAACCTGGTGAGCAAATATATAAGCGATAAGAAGGTGATAGATTTTAAGGAGTATGACGGCAAAATGTATCTGAACTACATGAACCTGACCTCACAGATCAACTGGTATGATGAGAACACCAATAAGTTAAAGTTTGAAACGGAACTGTACCAGGAGCTACTGATCAACAAAGTACATCCCAACCCGACTGAAAGAATAGGAAGTACCGAGAAAATGAAAAGGTATGGTCTTCAATATCAGGATGAAAAATATAACAAGGAGTTTTGGAACAACTATAATGTGATAAAAGACACTCCTCTGGACAAAGAAATAGTCAGAGACCTGGAAAAACTGGGGAACCTGGAAGAGCAATTTGAATACTGATCCTCTAATCAGGCAACTCGTCGTCGTTTATTGCCAACTGTCGCATCCACCTTTTGGTTCTCGATTAAAAGGGCGTACTTAGTATCAATTAAAGCCAACTATAGACACGAAAATACCCCAAAGGCCCAGGTGCTTTTGGGGTATTTTTTTATTCATGGTTTACTTTTTATTGCAGTTTACAATTCACTTGTTCACTGTTTGTAGTTCGCGGATGGGTCAAACCGGTGGGGTAAACGGGCTGAAAAGTAAAAAAAGTAATGTGAAGCTTGCCACGGAAATCTGTAAACTGCGCTTCCTGTTATATTATATGAGTTTGCCCAACTGCTTTTGCTGATTGCTATTTTCAACTGCTTATCAGCAAAGAGGTGAAAATTTAGGGTCTCCCCAGAAATTCCGCTTGATCCCTGGTTACTAGTTGCAGGTTTTTGGGTATTGAGCGAGATTTTTGGCTGATTTACCGATTACCACTCACTGGTTCACCGTTCACTCGTCCATCAATTACTGGCAACTAATTCCTTGAAGAGAACTAATTTGCCTACTGCCTTTGCCGATTGCCTACTGGTTTCTTTTTACTGTGTACTGAGTATTGAGGTGAAGTCTTTGGCCGATTACTGATTACCGCTTACCGGTTTCACCAATCACTACAGCCAGTTGTGCTTTTTGGCTTCTTCGAGCAGGGCTTGCTTTTCTATAGGAACCACGCCAATGTGCTCACAAACCAATCCTCCTCCCAGATTAGAGAGTGCGGCGATAAGAAAAGGTGATAAATTTAAAGCAACGGCTATAGCCGCAATACTGATCACTGTATCTCCTGCACCGGACACATCTGAGATCTCCCTTACATGCGCAGGTATGAGGTGTTTCTGCCCTCCATATTGAATGTACACGCCTCTTTCGGAAAGCGTTATCAGACTCCCCTGACTGCTGAGTTTCGTCGTCAACATCTCAACCGAACGCTCTATTTCAGTCTGGTTATTTTTTTCGAAGTCCACTTTTAAGCCTTCTTTAAGCTCTTTCAGATTGGGCTTAAACAGCGTTACTCCTTTGTAGCTAAGGAAGTTACGCTTCTTAGGGTCTACCACCACAGGTATGTTACTGTTCCTGGCGAGGTCTACCGTTTTTTTGATCAGGTTTTTGCTAATAACGCCTTTATCGTAATCCTCAAAAATGACTACATCGGCAGTTGGAAGCACTTTTTTGATCTGCTTCCATACATTTTCCTCTTCCTGCTTGCTTAGCAGTTTGTCCGTTTCTTCATCTACACGCACCACATGCTGATGCGCGGTCATGATGCGAGTTTTTACCGTTGTAGGGCGCTCACTGCTGAGCACGATACCTTCTGATGAAATATTTTTTTCCTGTAGTCTTTCAATGAAGCGTTTGCCGTTGTCATCGTCCCCTACCACAGCGCACAACACCGGCTCGGCGCCAAGTGACTGGACATTGAGCGCGACATTGGCAGCTCCACCTAATCTGAAGTCCCGTTTCGTGGCCCTAACCACGGGAACGGGAGCTTCAGGAGAGATTCGCTCGACAGCCCCCCAGATGTAGGCATCCACCATCACATCTCCAATGATCAGTACTTTTAGCTGATCGAAGGCCGCAAATATCTCTTCAATGGATTTATATTGCATTAAGACAGTTCGCTTAAGGCTTCCTTGATTCGTTTCAATGCCTCTCTGAGTTCTTGCTCTGATGCAGCATATGATAACCTTACACAGTCAGGGTCTCCAAAAGCCTCTCCTGTAACCAGCGAAACATGTGCTTTTTCAAGAATATACATGCACAGATCACTGGCATTATTGATTTTCAGTTCACCGGCTGATTTGCCAAAGTAAGCACTTACATCAGGAAAGAAATAGAAAGCTCCTTTAGGCATATTGGTTTTAATGCCCGGAATCTCTTTCAGCAGCTCATACACCAATTGTCTTCTTTCGTCATAAGCTTTGGTCATTTCCCTTGTAGGACCAAGGTCACTGGTGAGTGCTGTAAGCGCTGCCCTTTGGGCAATGGAGCAGTTGGCAGAAGTGATCTGTCCCTGCACTTTATTGCAACCTTTGGCCAGCCATAGTGGCGCCCCGATGTAGCCCACTCTCCATCCTGTCATGGCAAAACCTTTGGCAAAGCCGTTTACAGTTACAGTACGATCGAGCATACCTGGCAACGAAGCCATACTGACTTTGTCTTCGGTATAGTTGATGTGCTCATATATTTCATCAGCAATAACGATGATGTTATCGTGCTGCTTAATTACTTCGGCTATATCTTCCAGCTCCTTTCTTGTAAATACAGAGCCTGTAGGATTACAAGGAGAAGAATATATCACAGCTTTGGTTTTATCTGTAATCGCTTCTTTCAACTGCTGAGCAGTGGCTTTAAAGTCATTTTCTATACCTCCTTTGATGAATACGGGTTTTCCTTCGGCCAGCTCGATAAGGGCTGAATAGCTCACCCAATATGGAGAGAAAACAACAACCTCATCTCCAGGGTTAAGCAACGCAAACATTACGTTGGCAATAGACTGCTTTGCTCCATTGGAAACTACAATATTCTCAGCTTTGTAGTCAATATTGTTTTCATCTTGCAGTTTCTTGGCTATAGCTTCTCTCAAATCCTGATAGCCCGGCACGGGAGGATAGGCAAAATATTTACCTTCATCAATAGCCCGTTTGGCTCCCTCTTGTATGTGTTTAGGGGTCTTAAAGTCGGGCTCTCCGAGGCTAAGACTTATAACATCAATACCCTGGGCCTTAAATTCACGGGCCTTGGCCGCCATCGCCAGCGTGGCGGACTCTTCCAGATTCATAATACGATCTGATAGTTGGAA
>NZ_SMLW01000390.1 GCF_009711405.1 Fulvivirga kasyanovii
GATATCTGGTAGAAAATGATATTTACCTGACAGATGCCGACCTGGGAAGAATGAGCCCGGGTAAGGATATACCGACGGTAGAGCAGTATAGCACTGATAATCTGGTAAATGGACCAAGGGTGATCAATGTTTATATGCCAACCGGCAGAAAGGGATTTAGCTCAGGAGAGCAGGCCGGGTTGGATGAGGCAATCAACAGGTACAATGCCGAAAGCCTAACTCTAACATTCCAGCGGGTGTCTTCCAGTGGAAGTGCAGACATCGTTTTCAAAAGATTAAACAAAAGGGATGAGCGTAGAGGTGTTCTGGGTTCTGCCGGTTTTCCGACAGCTTCTGGCGACCCTTACGGAACTATCAATCTTAGCGGAATCCTGGAATCAAGCTATGGACTAAGTGTGGATGGCATAGCTACCATAATAGCACATGAAATGGGGCATTGCATCGGTTTTCGTCACACTGATTACTTTGATAGAAGCATAAGCTGCGGTGGTTCTCCTTACAATGAAGGAGATGGTGGCGTAGGCGCAAATCACATTCCGGGAACCCCTACAGGTGCTGATACTTCCGGAAACGGTTCATGGATGCTTTCTTGTACAGATGGCTCGAGCAGACCATTTACCAACGATGATAAAACTGCATTGGACTATTTATATTAGTACATGCTAACATAATCAGACATGAAAGCCATTGGGAGTTTCCCAATGGCTTTTTTAGTTGTAAATTTAGGCGCATAGAATAAAGGAACGATTATTCCAAAATAGATGTATTAAGATCAATGCCGAAGAACGTTACATTCGATAGGGGAGAAATTATCCGCAAAGTGACTGACCTTTTCTGGAAAAAGGGCTATCACGGTACATCTATGCAGGATTTGGTGGATACGACTGGTTTGAACCGGTCGAGCCTTTACAATTCTTTTGGAGATAAATTTTCACTGTTTCTTGAATCGCTGAAATTTTATCAGGATCGTGAGCAAACACTTGCTTTTGCCAATCTCTTTAAAGACAATTCTGCTATTGCCTCTATCCGTTCCTTTTTTACGGCCTTGGTAGATGGTATAGAGAATGACCAGGATCGGAAAGGCTGCTACCTGATCAACTGTACCGCTGAGCTTTCTGCCACAGATGAAAAAGTGCAGGAATTTCTCCTGAACAATCAGCAGGTTCTGCTCCGCACTTTTGCAGACCTGATCAGGGCCGGGCAGGAAAAAGGGGAGATACCTGCTCATAAAAATGCCCATCAGCTAGCGCTCTATTTGTTCACCAGTCTGCAAGGGCTGCGCCTGACTGGCATGCTTACCACCTCTAGAGAAGAACTTAATAGTGTTGTGGATCAGGTGATTGCGTCATTGAACTAAATTTTTTTAACATTATTTGAAACGATCATTTCAATATACCGTATACTGGAATAATCGTTTCAAATAAAATCTATATCATGACAAAATTAAAAGGAAAAGTAGCCATCATTACCGGAGCAAATAGCGGAATCGGACTCGCAACGGCTAAATTATTTGCCAAAGAAGGAGCCAGAGTGGTGATTACTGGCCGCAGGGAAGATGCCTTGCAGCAGGCTGCATCTGAAATTGAAGGAGAAGTGCTTGCGATACATGCCGATGCGGGCAAACTTGATGACATCAAAAAGGTGATCAGCACCACGGTAGCAAAGTTTGGAAACATTGATATTTTATTTCCAAATGCAGGTATAGCGCCGTTTCAACCTATAGAGCATACTTCTGAAGAACTGTTTGATGAGGTTATTGGCATCAACCTGAAAGGCCCTTTCTTTTTGGTAAAAGAGGCTTTGCCCTACCTTAATCAGGATGGTGTGGTTATTTTCAATACCACCATTGCCCAAACCAAAGGCTTCGCGCACACCGGAGCATATGTTGCCTCCAAAGCTGGTCTAAGATCCCTGGTGCGTATACTCACTACTGAGTTAAAAGAGAAAGGTATTCGTTCTGTGGCGGTAAGTCCCGGCCCAATAGAGACTCCTATTTATAGTAAACTGGGCAAATCTGAAGCAGAAGTGGAAGAGATGGGTACAGCCTTTGCTTCACTGGTGCCTTTGGGCAGGTTTGGTTCTGCTGATGAGGTAGCAAAAACAGTTCTTTTCCTTGCCTCATCCGAAGCCTCTTTCGTCAATGGTACGGAACTGGTTGTGGATGGTGGACTGAGCATGGTTTAATCCTATAATGTGTATTTCTTGCTCCGAATACCCGGTTGGTTTAGTAGCCTTCCGGGTTTTTTTATGGACCTGAGAAAATAAAATGTACGTCCGATATGCCTTTATAGTGACCTTTTTCTGCTAAAAACCCACCCGTTTGCGGGATTTTATTCCCGGTTTGTTTTTGTACTTTAACTATTGGTCAAAAACAACAAAATCATGAACAACACAACAAAAAACAAACCCGGCACCGGGCTGAGGCGGTATGTCTGTACCTGTGCCTTTCTGGTCTTTACTTCTTTTGCATTTGCCGCTAACCCTGGCTTCAATTTTATCAACAACAAACAACAAACCACCATCAGGTTTAAGCTTATAGAAAACCTGGTGGTAATCCCTGTTACAGTCAATAATGACTTGAAGGTTAACCTTGTACTTGATACCGGAGGCAGATCCCTCATTCTTTTTGGCGAAGGATATGGTAAACTGCTCTCGGTATTGCCCGATAAAGAGGTGAGGCTTAACGGGTACGGACACCGTGAGTACAGGCCTGGTAAATTGTCGCCTGACAATAAAATATGCGTATCCGACATTCAGGGATTGGGCATTGGTATAGTAGTTACCAATGATAGGAACTTCTTTCCTTATGTGGATGGCACCTCCATTAACGGAATTATCGGGTACCAGATCTTCAGCCGTTTTATTGTTAAAATAGACTATCCAAACCGGCTTATTACTTTAACTGAGCCTTTTGTAAGGCCACCAATCGACGAAGGGTTTAGTGCTGCCGAGCTGATCATTAAAGATACTAAGCCGTACATTAAAGCCAGGCTGGGGATAGGAGAGGTGGAGCGTGATGCTTTCTTGCATGTGGATACAGGCTCATCGCGTGAAATGATACTTTTTCTTAAAGAGGGGGACGGGCAACTTGAGTCTTCCAAAGGGTATAGGTGCCATGTGGGCAGAGGCTTGAACGGTAATATTCAAGGTTATAAAGGCAAGGATTTGCGGCTGATCATGCCCGGCAAAAATTTTGATGATGTGGAGTCTTTCCTTCTAAAACGGGAGTTTTCTAACCGTGAGCTGCAGGATGCTTCAGGTACCATCGGTTCCGGATTCCTACAGGATTTCGTTATCGTGCTCGATTATATCAACCAGAAATTTTATTATAAACATGTAGCGGTTTAAAAAGCAGAAAGAGGGTCAGGCCGGGTTTCTGCGAAACATTGAGATTTCGGTTCCACATTTAATGGACACCTGCTAATAGCAATCAGCAAAAGCGGTTGGTAGACTAAGGGTAAAAGCAGTAGGCTCGGTTTGCTGATTTTCAGTGGTAAGCCTCGCGTTGCAAGTTTTATTTTTTCGATCCGTTTGCCCTAAGGGGTTGCAGCTTGGAGGGAAGAGGAGGTGCATATATCACCTCCTTTGTTTTATCCGTAAATTTCATTGAGCACACCGGCAAGTCGTATTCCTGCCTGGGCCAACCTCAATTTCACGGTTGACCAGTTGTAGTAACGGTATTCGTAACTGAGTTTTTTGTCTTCGGGAATATCATAAACCTGCTTGCGTAAGGCTACGGATTCATTTGCCCAATCCCTGACGCCGGAAGACTGCCATGCCTTTACCTGCTCCTTACTTACATTATCTACAATGTCGGCCAGCTCAGTATAGCTGTATTTTTTAGAATCTATCATGTCGCTGTCCCATACCCGGTGCAGGTTAGAGTTTTCCCAGAACCATTCCAGCCTCACTTTGTTGCCTCCCATGTCTTCTCCATGACCTACATGCAGGGGCTGATGGATGTCACCGATAAGGTGTACCAGCATTTTTAGCTTTTCAGCTTCATCTTTCTTTTGAAGGTTCCCCTGCTTAAGTTCAGAGATCAACCTTTCTATGGTAGCTATTACATCACCTTCCGGGTTCTTTTCACTCTCCTCGTAAGTCTGGCCGTCGGGTATGGTTACCCAGTGCCATGCATGTGTGTGGTCATAAGCATCATCCGATTTGATGTCATCCATCCAGTTGCTTACTACGGCAAGCGATTCGCCATCCAGTATTTCATTGATTTTTTTGCTGGCCTTTTTGCTGAGGTGTTTTTCAGCAACCTGCCCGACTGTACGATGCCCGATCATGCCCCACCCAAAAACGTGAAGAGACACGAATGTGCATAAAACTATTGCGATTTTTCTGATCATGTTTTAGAAGTTAGGGTGCAAAGGAAAGTAAAATACCTCACCATGACACATGAAGAAACGCATTTATTGCAAATAATAAAGATTATTTAACCTGAGAGGGTTGTTTTTCCAGGTCAAACAGGTCGTTGAGCACATCAATAAGTGTTTCAGCTTCTCCTCTTTTACACGCTGCTTTTAATTGTAGCACGGGTAGCTTCATCACTTTTTGCATCATGCTTTTAGTGACTTTGTCCACAATCTTGGCTTCCTTGGACTCAGCGTTCTTTAAATAGCGGGCAAGCTCTTCTTTTCTGATTTCCTCAAGAGCGTTTTTCAACTTTTTGATGGTAGGGGAAACAACCATTTCCTTTGACCAGTCATTGAAGTCAAGTATGGCTTCCTCTATGATGTTCTCAACTTGCGGTATGGCAGCAGTACGCTTTTCCAGTGCTTCGGAAGCCTTGCTTTGAATGTTATCAATATTATAGATCAGTGCCCCCGGGATATCTTCAATAGATACCTCTATGCTTCTGGGCACAGACAGGTCAATGAAGAATTTGAATGACAGGATCTCAAGCTTTTCAACTACCTCTTTGGTGATGAAAGGGCTTTCCGCAGCGATCGACGATACGATTACGTCAGCATCCTGAATGGCCTCCAGGGCCTCATCAAAAGGAACGGTTTTAAAGCCACATTCACTGGCAAGGGCTACAGCTTTTTCTTCTGTACGGTTGGTAATGGTAACATTACTGATCTTGGAGTCAACCAAGTTACGGCACACATCCCTGCCAATTTCACCCAAACCTAATATCAATACCCGTGGGTCTTTGATTTCGGAAGTGATGTCTTCTATTAATTCTTTGGTGGCATAAGAAACGCTGGCAGCTCCATCGCGGAACGAAGTTTCCTGCACCACTCTCTTGTTCGTGAAAAATATGGTGTGCATTAGTCTGTGAAGGAATGGTCCGGCCATGTCTTCATCGGCACTCCACTGGTAAGCTTTCTTTACCTGGTTTGAGATTTGCAGGTCTCCCACAACCTGGGCTTCAAGCCCCATAGAAACTTTAAACAGACGTTCAACAGCCACACTGTGCTTCTTATAAGAAATAAAGTATTCTGATATGGGAGTGTCTATGCCCTTGATCAGGCTAATGCCCTGTAGGATCTCTTTGGTAAGCTCTTTCTTACAGCTATAGTAAATTTCGGTGCGGTTGCATGTTGACAATACCAGGACATCTGTTGCCTGAGTAAACTCATTCATGAACTTCATTAAACGTTTGGCATGTGTCTCATCCAGTGCCAACTTCTCCCTGATCTCAAGTGGGGTATTCTTAAATGATAACCCGAGTACCTTAAATGTTTCCTGCATCACTATAATTTACGCCTGCAAATTTAATTAGTATAGAATTACTTTGAAAATTAGTCTTACTATTTATATCGTTTTCAAATAGTAACCACAAATATATTATGACTATTGAGTCGAAAATATGATCATGATCAGTTTTATAACTTATTTTCCTCACCCCTACGCAAATAATTTGCACCGGGTTGGCTTTTAGTCAAATAAAAGAATATCATTATAATTTGCTCAACTATTATAATAATGATAAAGTTTCAATTGTGGGTACGTAGTGTATTTGGCATATCCAGGTCTCAATCTACCGGTATGCTGATGCTTTTGCCGCTTTCCCTGTTTCTGGTTTTAGCACCTTCCTTCATAAAACAATTGCTTGACGAGCAGGTCGATCTAGAAAAAGAGAAACAACAATTAGACTTGCTGATTGCCCAAATGGAAGTTGATACTACCCTCTATGATCCAGGGCCATTCAATTACAAATACAAAATGTTTGATCCTAATCACATCTCAGGGCAGGAACTTGAAATGATGGGGGTAGATAAAGGAGTAGCTTCTAATTGGGAAAGGTACCTCGCGAGTGGGGGGAAGTTTTATGCAGTTGATGATATTAAAAAAGTTTATGGCCTGAGCGCTGAGACTTTTGGCAGGATCAGGGACTATGTGAAAATCAAAGTGCCCGCTAAAAAAGAAATGAAACAGCAATTCTCTGAACAGGTACCTGCGGAAGAACGAAGGCCAGCAGTATCTACTTACACACAAGTAAGCAAAAAAGCCATTCAGCCTTTTGATATCAATAAGGCAGATACCATGGCTTTGAAGCAGTTGAAAGGTATTGGGTCTGTGTTTTCAAAAAGAATACTTAAATATCGTGAAAGCCTCGGCGGTTTTGTGAGCAAAGATCAGTTGAAAGAAATTTGGGGATTAAACGAAGCAGTACTTGCCCAACTGGATACCTTGGTTTACATTGATCAGTCTTTATCAGGTATTCGCCTCCTGGCTGTCAATGAGGCCACAGAGCAACAACTTGCCCGCCACCCTTACCTTTCGAACAATCAGGCCGGAGCTATTGTGGCTTACAGGTATCAGCACGGTAAGTTTCATCAGGTCAGCGACTTATACCATATCCATAGGCTGGACTCAGCAACTGTTGCCAAACTGGCTCCTTATCTGGAATTTTAAAAGGACCCATTACCGCTTCGTCCGGCTGGCAGCAGGAGGGTTCCCGGACTTATTCATACCAGCAATATCAGGATATTGGCCATGAAATACTCCATAACCGATTAGTCCGTATTATAGTGATAGATAATCTTAAAAGCCTCAACCACAGTCTGAGCCTCCGCTATAAGTTGTTCCAGATCGTCTGCCTGCTTTTGGGTGAGACAGATGCCTGGCGAAGCTCCGTGATCTTTGATGAGGACCTGCCGTCCTCCAGGGAAATCATAATGGAAGTCTCCGTCGCTGAGGTTAAGAAGAATATTCCTGAAATGACCTAGCTCAAAATCAGAAAACGATAAAGCACAACTGCTAAATATCACAAAATAACCCTGGCAGCCTTTGCACCAGCTAACCTGGGCATTGTCACTTTCTGATAGAATAATATGTTGACTATAGTTACACATGGTGCAATTGACTGTTCTTCCGGTTTATGCTTCTTCCACCATTTCCTCTATTTCCTGCTCTACCTGCTTTATCCAGGCTTCGAGACGCGGCTCATTAAGGTCATATTGGTTCTCAAAATCGAGGGCCAATCCATAGAAATGATCTTCATCGTATAAGCCTTTGGACTCATCATATTCATAACCTTCATTGGGCCACATACCAATAATATACCCGCCGTTTTCAAGTATAATTTCGCCCAGTATACCCAAGCCATCCACAAAGTATTCAGGATAACCCGTTTGATCACCCAGTCCAAACATGGCCACAACTTTACCGCTAAAATCTATAGTTTTAAATTCTTCAAAGAAGTTCTCAAAATCACTTTGAAGATCTCCATCGTACCAGGTGGACAAACCGATGATAATGATGTCAAAACGATCATAATCAGCAGCGGTCATATCACAGGCTTCTATTAATTCGAGTTCTGAGATTTTCCATAGTTCGGCCAGGTGGTGGGCAATTACCTCTGTGTTTCCTGTATCCGTACCATAGAAAAGACCAACCTTGTTTTCAATAGCAAATGACATAATTATGGGAATTAAATGTTTGTAAAATCTTTAAGCTGACGATCAGTTACCGTCATTGATATAGGACATGATAAACTTCTTTCAGGGTTGTGCCCTGCTCAATTACTTCCAGCAGGGAGCTTACTTCCTTTTTGCTGAGGTAAATGCCGGCAGAAGAGCGGTTGTTCCTGAGTAGCGCTTTATTGACTCCGAAGTGATCGTAGCAAAAGTTTTTGCCTTTGAGTTCCTCCAGCACCTCTTTGAAATTGCTCAGGCCTTGTTTAGTTAAAGAAAGATAGCTGGTGCCAAATACCAGCGAATAGGTTTTGCAGTGTTTGCACCAACTTATCCGAACCGGGGCTTCCTCGGCCAATACGATATAATCTTTAGAGTCGCACATACCAAATATTTAAATTTGTGCCTCCT
>NZ_SMLW01000060.1 GCF_009711405.1 Fulvivirga kasyanovii
TCTTACTAAACGGACGTGGCGGTCAAACGAAGTGCAGACCATAACGTCTGCCTAAAACTAGTAAAAAGGATTGACTTGTCAATCTGCCAACTACGAGCCAATGCCGTTTAGTTGTTGTGTGTGCCTAGCATGGCTCGAGTTGTATTGTATATGGCATGATTGGAAGAAGCCGGAAAGAAAGCGCAAAAACCTGATCCGACTAGGAGTGAAACAAGGACAGGCATATGCCTGGAGCAGAACCCGAATGGGTGGATGGGCAGTAGCTCAAAGCCCGATTCTTGGTACTACAATAACCTTATCACGCCTCAAAAGGAAAGGATATGAAAGTATGATGGATTACTATTTGAAATTCAAACCTGAAATTCAATGAACCGTCCCGAAAGCTTTCGGGATGGTGTGAGAGGCGCACCGTGGGCTTATGGCTCA
>NZ_SMLW01000393.1 GCF_009711405.1 Fulvivirga kasyanovii
GAACCGGTATGTTGATCTCGCCCTCAAGCACGCCGAAGACAATAAAGCTGATTATGTAGTCATTGAAATGGATACTTATGGCGGGGCTGTAACGGATGCCAAGGATATTGTGGAGCGAATACTTGATTTTGAAAAGCCGATCTGGGTGTTTATTAACAAGGATGCTGCTTCTGCCGGGGCTTTGATTTCTATCGCCTGCGACAGCATCTACATGGCTCCGGGGGCAAACATAGGGGCTGCCACTGTAGTAACTGCCGATGGTGGCGCCGCTCCTGACAAATACCAGTCTTACATGCGCAGCACTATGCGGTCCATAGCCGAAGAAAGTGGCCGCGATCCAAAAATAGCGGAGGCCATGGTAGATCAGTCGATCGAGATTGACAGCGTTACCCAGGCCGGGCAGGTGATCACTTTCTCTACTTCGGAAGCCATTAAATATGGTTTTTGTGAAGGTAAAGTAACTTCCATAGAGGAAATCCTAGAAAAGAATGGCGTGGAAGATTATGAGCTTGTGGAGTATGAGCTGAGTGGTACGGAAAAAATAATCTCCATATTCCTCAACCCTTTTGTAAGTGGTATTTTAATACTTGTCATTATAGGTGGTATCTGGTTTGAGCTTCAAACGCCGGGCGTAGGCTTTCCTATTGCGGCAGCAGGTATTGCTTTGATTTTGTATTTTGTGCCTTACTACCTCACCGGGCTTGCAGAAAACTGGGAGATCATAGCTTTCTTTGTGGGTATAGTGCTTATAGCGCTTGAAATATTCGTGATCCCTGGATTTGGCATTGCCGGTATCTCGGGAATAGTTATTACCATAGGCTCCCTGGTTTTGGTGATGCTTAACAATGATGCTTTTGACTTCTCTTTTGTAGGCTTCAATGAATTGCTTATAGCTGTAGCTGCCGCCCTCGCTGGCATGCTGGGCAGCATGGTACTGCTTTTTATCGGAGGGGTCAGGCTCACCAACACTAAAGTCTTCTCCAGGGTAGCGCTGATGGATACCATGGGCAGAGATCAGGGATATACCTCAAACTTTAAAACGGAATCCATGGTGGGCATGACGGGTACTGCCTATACCGTACTTCGCCCCAGTGGTAAAGTAATGATCGGCGGGGAGATCTACGATGCCTATACAAGGGGCGACTATATAGAAAGGGATGCAAAAATTGTGGTTTTGAGTGATGAGGGCACATCTTTAAAAGTTAAATTGGATAATCAGGAATGAATATATTGGGAATAATCCCAGCCAGGTACGGGTCTACAAGATTCCCGGCAAAAGCGCTGGCTGATATTGGTGGCAAGAGTATGATCAGGCGGGTTTATGAGCAAGCCACAAAGTCTGCTTTGCTAAGTGATGTGGTGATTGCCACTGACCATGAAGCTATTATGCAAGAGGCTGCCAGCTTCGGCGGCAAAGCCTGCATGACCAGCGAAAACCATCAAAGTGGCACTGACCGCTGCTATGAGGCATTGACCATTCAGGACAAGGATTACGACTACGTGATCAATATTCAGGGGGATGAACCGTTCATCAATCCTTCACAGATTGACCTCCTGGCCGGCCTTCTTGATGGAAATACCCAATTGGGAACGCTCGTGAAGCAAATTGAAGACCAGGAGGAATTGTTTAACCCGAACGTGGTCAAAGCCATTTTCAATGTAAATAACGATGCCATTTACTTTAGCCGGGCTACGCTGCCTTACAACCGCAACTCTAAAAAAGAAGACTGGCTTCAGGAGAGGAAATATTTCAAACATATTGGAATCTATGCATACAGAAGTGACATCCTGAAACAGATCACCAATTTGCCGGTATCCGGCCTGGAGTATGCCGAATCCCTTGAACAATTGCGTTGGATTGAAAATGGTTATGTAATCAAAGTTGCAGAAACCGAATATGCATCGGTAGGTGTAGATACACCGGAAGACCTCGAAAAGCTGAAAAATTTTTACTAACGGATGAATTAGTCTAATTTCGCACTTCAGTGCGCAACCCATTTTATGTGAGGGTATTACTTTCGGTTACCTCCTGAATGGGTTCTTTATTTATTCTAATGCGATATCTCAGAGGAATCATACTTATTTTTTGCCTTGCCCTTCCCTCTCTGGGCATTGGCCAGTTCCGCAACAATGGCAATAAGTTTATTGGTGTCGATTATTTCAAAGGGTTTATTTTTAAACATAAGCGACAGATTGGCCACCTGATCACCGACCATCCTGTTGGGTTTCGTATAACTTATGATCAGAAAACCTATGGTACAGAAGCCTGGCACCAACGCTATAATTTCCCTGACGTCGGCTTAACGTTCATTTACCTTGATTATAAGAATGAGAGCCTGGGAAAATCATTCGGTTTGATCCCACATTTCAACTTTTATCTCAATAAAAACAAGCTGTCTAAAAACCAGTTCAAATTTAAGATCGGATTGGGGCTGGGATATAACACCAACAAGTATGACAAAGAGAACAACAATAAGAACAACGTTTTAAGTACTGACCTTAACTTTGGCATATTGTTTCAAGCCGAATATCAGCGTGAGCTAACTGAAAGATTGTTTTTTAATACGCATCTGGCCTTCACGCATTTTTCCAACGGGGCAATCAGAAAGCCTAACTCGGGCATTAATGTTGTCAGTGCCAATTTGGGGCTGTCATATCTGATCAATTATACCCCAACGGAATATACCTACATTGAAGAGGAGCCGGTAGAAAAGCCCGGACTAGGCTATACGATTACATTGTCGGGAGGTATGCACGAATATTCAAAAATCGGTTCCGGCTCAAGGCCTTTCTGGGTGGTTAGCGGATTAGTGGATAAACGGCTCAATCATAAAAGCGCATTAGGCATTACCTTGGAGTGGTTTGCTTCACTTTCGCTAAAAAATGATATTAAATACGACTACAGGCTGGAAGGCCAGGAGTTACCGGACTGGCACCGCATTGGCGTGGCCCTGAGCCATGAATGGATTGTAAGTGATGTTTCACTGATCTCTCAGGCAGGTTACTACATCTATGATGAGTATGACTACTACGGCAAGGTATACCTGCGGCTTGGGGTAAGAAAATATATTAATGATAAAATTTACAGCTCCCTGGTAGTGAAATCACATGGAGCCAAAGCAGAAGCGGCAGAATTTGCCATAGGCTGGAGGGTAAAATGAAATACAGGAATTATATAATATTACTGATCATACTGATGTATGGCTGCGACTCGGAAAATGCTCCTGACTGCCTGCAAAAAGCGGGAGACAATACCGAAGTGGTTTTAGATGTAGCTCCATTCAGCCTTCTGGAAGTAACTGCTGACCTCAATGTGGTAATTGAGCAGGGCCCTGAACAGATAGTAATGCTATCGGCCGGTGAAAATCTTATCAGTGATATTTACTACGAGGTGATCGATGACCGGTTGCTCATTCGCAATGATAATTCGTGCAGTTGGGTACGGTCTTACGACTTTCCGGTGGTCAAGATCACTCACCCGAACATAGCAGAAATCAGGTTAGCCGGCAGTGGTTTGATAAGTTCGAAGGGAACGCTTAGTTTTCCGGACTTAAGCCTGATCAGTGAAAATGAAAGCGGGGATTTTAAGCTGAACTTAAACACTACGGCTCTGGAAGTAGTAAGTAATGATATCACAAACTTTTATATGTCTGGCTCCGTAGAGAATCTGAGGGTAATGTTTGCTTCGGGTGATGGCCGGTTTGAAGCCAGTGACCTCCATGCCACGAACGCTAACATTTTCCACCGGGGCACCAATGACATTATAGTACATGTAAGCGGTGAACTTAGTGGGCGTATCATCTCGTCGGGCGACCTTATTTATGTTAAAACAAAACCAACCATCATTGACGTGAGCCTTGAAAACCTGGGTGACCTGATTGATGAAACCGAGTAAAAAATGGAGAAAATAGTAATTGTATGTGGCACAAACCGTGTCGATTCTGTATCCTATCAGATTGCACAAATCTATCAGGGCATTTTACAGGAACTCAATATAGACACTGAGCTTATTGACCTAACCGAGCTTCCTCACGATTTTGCCTTTTCGGCTTTATACAACAACGCTGGAAAAAATGAGGCTTTTAATCACTTCCGGGAAGTGATGGCTGAGAATAAGAGGTTTGTATTCGTGGTGCCGGAGTACAATGGTTCATTCCCCGGTGTGCTTAAAACTTTTATTGACGGCTTGAAATTTCCTGACAGTTTCAGGGATAAGAAGTGCGCCCTTGTGGGTGTTTCTTCTGGCATTCAGGGAGCAGGCCTTGCCCTGAGCCACCTCACTGACATTTTCCACTACTGCGGTATGCACGTTTTGGCTCTCAAGCCTAAGTTATCTCACATTGAGCAGCATTTTAAGGAAGGCTCTATCATTAACGAACTTTATATGACCTTGCTACAGGATCAGGCTAAAAAGCTCCTGGAATTCTAGATAAAAGTTACCTGCCTGCCGGGAATGCCAAAACCTTCCCGGCAGCGCTTTTAAAAGCTTAATCCCAGATACCATTGCAGGCAGTGAGTATCTCCGGCTTATCACCGGTAATGACTATCGTCTGCTCGTGTTGCGCAACGTAGCCCCCTCTATTGCCCAGCAATGTCCATCCATCCTGCTGAGTGTTGGCTATGGTTGAATCCGTGGAGATAAAGGTTTCAACGGCCACGACAGAGTTTTTCCTGAACCGTTTTTTATTGAACGGGTCATAGCAATTGGCTATTTCTGCCGGCTCTTCGTGCAGGCTTCTGCCTACCCCGTGACCGGTAAGGTTTTTTATTACTCTGTATCCTGCTTTCCTGGCTTCTGTTTCTATTAGCCGTCCTACCTCGGAGATCCTCACTCCTCCTTTGATACTATGTATGGCTTTATGGAGAATGCTCTTTGATGCTTCCACCAAGTGCTGATGCCCGTGGATGTCTTCACCTAACACAAATGAGCCACCGTTGTCGGCCCAAAAGCCATTAAGCTCAGCAGAAACGTCGATATTTACGAGGTCTCCCTCCCTAAGGATAGTTTTAGCAGAAGGAATACCATGGGCTATTTCATTATTCACACTGATACAAGTCCAACCGGGAAAGCCATAGGTAAGTTTTGGGGCAGAAGCTGCGCCATAATCTTTCAGTATAGCTCCTCCGAATTCATCCAGATGCTTTGTAGTCATGCCCGGTTTGGCATAGTTTCTCATTTCCTTCAGGGTCAAGCCTACTACTTCGCTGATCTTCCTCATGCCCAGCAGCTCATTTTCACATGTTATTGACATAGTTTGCAGTTTTGGTTAGTGCTGTTGTAATACAACAAACGTAAGGCAAAAAAGATAAAAGTAACTCATTGACACTTTAAAGTATCCGGGCATCAACTAATAAATCAGTTTATAAAAATATTATTTGTTAATCCTGTTGTTGCTGGTGGAATCCATTGTTATTTAAATACTTATGAAAAATATATGTGAAGCATGGAGCATTAGAAGTAAAAATCCCCTTTTCATACGCTTGTAGATGTTTGTTATTCAAGTCTTTAAAGATTCTGTATCGTTTCCGGTTTACTTTACGAATCGTCATAAAATCGTAGGTTCCGTCAGCTATCATAATAATCTCCAGGTCATTACAATTGGCAGGTACTTTTATCAAAGTCCATTCCATACCAATAAAACTGAGTAGCAATTCGTCTACTCCGGAGAGAAGTTCGATTTCAAAATTTCCGTTTCTGTCCGTAGTCCCCAGTCGAACCGTGTCACCGTTATGAATCCTAACTTCTGGTATTGGCTCAAATTCAAACTCATCAACTATTTTTCCGGTAATCGTCCTTACCTGTCCCTTGCATAAAAATGAAATAAGAAGAAAAAGTGTCAGAAGAAATATTACCATAGGGCTCTGTTTCATTTAAAGATCGCTTTTCATGGTTCCTGATACTATTGAAAATGCTCTCGGTGAACGCTACCTTGATATCATCAAAGAGCACTAATAAATATCTTTAAACTTCTCTAACATTTTTTCAACCCCCTCATCTTCGTTTAAAGGTATTAAAAGGTAGTGATGTATCACATCGCCAGTTTTGCGGGTTAGTATTGACCGATACATACCAGAGCTAGTATAGAAAGGAGAATCTTCCGCTTTAAAAGGAAGTTGTGTCTCCTTTAGTAAATACTCAGGTATATCAAGAGAACAATTTTGCAACATGTAGATAAATACATGCCCCTTCTTGTAAGGATAAAACTTACATATATTTACCCCCGAGTCTTTAAAGGTTCTATCTCCCAATTTTTCATTAATCCATATGTGGGTAACCAATTCACTAGTATCACAACTTTCCATTTGAAACCAAACATGATAGTTCTTGGTCTGAGAGGGTATTGTATCAACCAACGCTATCAAATTTTTCATCTCTTCAACTGAAAATGGTAAATCTGACTTTTGCGCAAAAGAATTAACACTGCCTACGAACAAAAGAAGCAGCAATAAATAACTCCTGATCAATCTATTTTCCATGATTCTTTTTCTCATTACTACTACTTTAAATGCCATACCCAACTGGCACGGCCTTTCAGCTCGTACTCGACACTAACTGCACCCCTTAGTACATCTATACCTAAAACCATTAAACGTTCAAATTCTAAAAAAAGCAGATGGTCTTTTAAAATACCGTAAAGGATTGGCTCTTGGCTGATAAACATACACAATGGAAATTCATGCAATTAAGCAAAAAATGGTTGATTATACTTACCCCAACTTTTCAAGTAAATAAATTAATAATATTTATTGATTTATTATACTTTTAATTTGTATCTTTCGCAAAAACTTAAACCTACCCTCATGAGATTAACGCTTCTATCCCTGTTATTACTGCTTATTACCGGCTACACTCAGGCTCAGGATAAAATCTACAAAAAGGACAAGACGGTCATTGATTGTAAGATCATTGAAATCGGGGTCAATGAAATAAAATACCGCCTTTCAGAAGAGGAATTGCAAGACTCTCCTATCATCAGCATTTCGGTTACCGATGTGAGCAAAGTGCTTCTCAGCAGTGGTCGCGAGATAGAGTTTAAAGATCCGCTAACTGATCCAAGCTCATATGCGGAAGATAAAAAGCATGCATTGAAATTTCATTTTATTTCTCCTCTGGCGGAGCACCTGGCATTTTCGTATGAAAAGAGTATACGGCCGGGCAGGAGCTTTGAAACGGAGTTGGGTATTATCGGCGTAGGTTTTAATGTAGACGATTACTCATCCAGCGCCGGAGTGTATGTTTCATCAGGGTATAAATTCCTGAAAACTCCTGATTTCTATTCACAAAGAATGAAATATGCCCACATTCTAAAGGGCAGCTATGTAAAACCTCAGATATTACTTTCCATTTACCGCAATAAAGTCAACAGCCAGAGTTCTCCGTACTATAACGATCCAGATCAGGACATAGTAGCCGGAGCATTGGTCATCAACCTGGGCAAACAAATAGTTTATGATAACTTCTTTTTGATGGACTATTCCATTGGCGTAGGTTATGGTTTTAGCAATCAAAAGTCCTCTGACAACTACTACGACTACTACGATTTCCGCAGTAACCACTATGGATTTATTTTGGGGGACAGTAATTTTCCCGTGGCAGTAACAGGAAGGATAAAAGTTGGCATTCTGATAAAATAGTCTGGTAGTTAAACAGCCTCAATCACCTCTTATGTAAGTTTACTTCTTTTAACGGGCATAAAAGGGTATTTTAAATCAATACCAATAATAAACCTCTAATGAAGACTTTGAAGGCTGCAACTACACTTGCAATATGTATGATCATGGCTTTTTCATTGAACGCCCAGGATAACTCAAACGATGAAGTGCTTTACTACAGCCAGATACCCGATTACCCGGAAAGCTATACTGCAGGAAGCGTGGCTGCCAGAATGGTGGATGGCTTAGGCTTTAGGTTTTATTGGGCCACTGAGGGCCTTCGCCCGGAAGACCTCGCTTTCCGGCCGGGTGATGATGCCCGCTCTGCGGCAGAAACGATAGACCATATTTTTCAGATGTCTTACCTGATCGCCAACGCGGTGCAACAAGAATCAGCATACCCACCTGAAGATTTGCCCTTTACACAAAAGAGGGCTTTAACGCTTTCGAATTTAAGACAGGTCAGTCAAGTGCTGAGAAAGAGCTCCGATAAAGACCTTGAAGGTTATGTAATCAAATTTGGAAACGGCACAGAACTTCCGTTCTGGAACCTGATCAATGGCCCTATAGCAGATGCACTCTGGCATTGCGGACAAATAGTATCTTTCCGCAGATCATCGGGCAATCCTTTTAACTCTAATGTGAGTGTTTTAAATGGCCGGTTACGAAAGTAATAACCTCAGAGAGGAGAAGAGGATCTGGTAGAATTTCCGGGGAGACATTAACTTTTCGTGGGTGTATTGTTAATAGCAATCTGCAAAAGCAGTTGGCAAAATAGGGTCACCTTGAAAATAGTTAAATAAC
>NZ_SMLW01000411.1 GCF_009711405.1 Fulvivirga kasyanovii
TAAAGGGAAGAAAGGCTGCCTTGCCTATTTCCCTGAGGTACCATACCCAAACCCCGCACCATAACCTTTACTCAGGTTGGGCAGGAGAAGGCTGGTCGCTGATTGCAGGAGGAGTGATAGCCCGGGTGGTACAGTCTTCAGATGATTTTTCAGAGAAAGGGTACATCGGGAGCGAACTACCGGCATCTATACAAAATGCAGGGCCTGCCGGGTTAAATAAGTACCTCATAGAAGGATATGATACTCACCCGGACCAGTTTTATTATACTTTCCCCGGTCGGTCAGGAAAGTTTTTTTTGGGTCAGGATGGCACAGTTATCCACTCGGGCTTTGACCACCTCGATTTTGAATTGCCCGCCAATGAGCTTGAAACCTGGGAGGTCAAAGACCATTCCGGTATTGTTTATCGTTTTGGCGGAGCCGGGTTCGTTGAGTATGCAAAGGCCGATGATACAGATAACCAGGTTGTAACGGCCTGGTTCATCCGGGAAATCATCTATCCCAATGGAGAGACAATCTCTTTTATATATGACCAGGTTGCCGTGCCCGTATTAAAAGACCCTTTAAGGGCCGAGTACCATGCCCCCGGTTTGGCGTCACAAATTGAAGTTGGCCATACGGTATTGCAATATAACACCCCTTATTTAAAGAAAATCACCTTAAACTCAGGCCTTAGTGCCTGGTCGGCACAATTTGCCTCAGCAGCCCGGGAAGGTAGCGAAGGAAGACGGCTGAAGAGCATTCACATATATAAGCACGCCGCCAATGACAACCGGAAGGTAGAAAAAGTCCTTAAGCATTTTGAGTTTCAGCATGAACAAGGCCCTCAATTATGGCTGGAAAAAATATCCGAACACCGGGGGTCTGCCAGGAACGCTTATGCAGAGACAAAATTTACGTATTTCGACAAAAATAGTATATCCAGGGATTATGGCAGCACCGACTATTGGGGCTACTATAATTCAAACCCTGAAGGTGGGGCCTTTCCCAACGTAACATTTAATAGCCTTTTAGAAAGTACGGTCTCCTTATCGGGAGTCAGTAAAAAGCCTTCTGCCAGTCCCTCTGGCCTGCTAAAAGAGATCGCCTACAGCCTGGGCAGGAAAGTAGTATATACCTACGAGCCTCACGATTTCAAAGAGGCCCTGACAGATGCAGGAGGCGTAACGTACCATTATGGAGGAGGCCATCGAATAGCAAAAATAGAATCACATGATGGGACCGGCTCGGTAACCACCACTACTTATAAATATAAGCTACCCGATGGAACAACTTCCGGAACATTACAAGTGTTGCCTTTAACCCGGTATGCCGGAGAGAAATGGTATTATGCCAGCGGTTCCTGGACTTTACGGGAAGCCAATATACGTACAAGCCTGATAGACAACTATTGGGGTTTAGAGCCAGTGGTGAGTTATAAAGTTATCCAAACAGAAGAGACCGGAAGCGGTATGCACAAGTTTGAATTTTATAATGAAAAGGTCCTCAGCACCACCGTAACCTCAGAAGGCTACAACAATACCAGTAACAGCATGCTTAGGACGCCCCTGGATTTCCTGTACGGCAAAGTGCGTATGCACGAACAATACGCCCGTGAAGACAATACTTACAGGCTTATATCAAGCACCAACTACGAATACGAAATATTTGAAGAATCCCATTTACCGGTGCTGCAACTTACCGCAGAGCTTATCAATGAAGGTGACGGGGGGATCGAGTCCGCCATTCGTGAGATATACCTCAATGGAGGCAGCGGGCCTGTAGCAGGACATGAAGATAAAGTGTGTGGCTTTACCTATAAGCAGTTGCCCGTTAAAAAAGCACGTTTGGATGAAGTGAGTACCAGGGAATATGGGGATGAAGGCAATAGCCGCCAGGTTTCATCTACCTATAGCTATACCAGTGATAACTACCCAAAGCAGGTAATTCAACATTTACCGGGCAACATAACATTAGGAGAGAGCTACACCTATGCAGCAGACTATCCGGGCATTGGCTTTTGCGATGAGTTGATAGGTGAGAACATCAAGTCAGCGGTAATCGAGAGCCACACCACACGCACCGACCATACAGGGGCCACTATATTAAACGGACAGGTGACCGAGTTTAAAACAAATGACAATGAGCTAAATGGAGGCGTTGAAATGGTTCCTGCTGCTATTTACAGGTTAGAGCGGGCCCCCGAGGGGGGAGTTGACGAATCAGAAATCCCGTCGATCAGTACACTGAACTATAAAAAAAGAGTTGACTTTACCTATGATGGATATGGTAATTTAATTACAACCTTAAGTAAAGGAGATAAGCATTCCATCGTTTGGGACCAGGAAAAGATACTGCCGGTAGCGCAGGTGAGCCAGGCCGACGCTTCGGACGTGTATTACAACGGCTTTGAAACGTGTTGCCACGAAGAAGCCAAAGCAGGGCTCTATAGCCATGAAGGAGGCAGCTATACTATTCCTTTCACTCCCCAGGCCGGTAAGGAATACGAATTGAGCTACTGGTACCTCGAAAACGGCGAATGGCACCTTTATACCGGGCCGTTTAGCGCTACTATAAATAAAGGAGAAGCCCTGGACGAGATAAAAGTATACCCTGCAGGCAGCACCATGACCACGACCTCCTACAATGACAAGTCCCAGGTTATCACCCGGACAGACCTTAACAACCACCTGGCCCACAACGAATACGATGAAGCCGGGAGCCTGGTCAGGGTGCGGGATAAGGACGAAAACATACTGCAACAGTTCAGCTATCACAACCACTATTTACCACCCTGTGAAGATCCGACAGGAACCTACCCGATAACAGCGAACTTTCAGTTGGAGGGGGACATGCTAAAAGTAATTGCTGATGGCGGCTGCGGAAAACTCAGGTATAACTGGTCCTATATTAATGAAAAGAACCAGCATTTCCCTTTAAGTTACTCCGGAAGTAGCATAAGTACTAAAGAGGTTTATACATGTGAAGCGTACTATACATTAAAGTGTACCGTGACCGATGAGCGTGCCCTGAATAGCAAAACCATTTACTATCACGTGAATACCGATGCACAACTGCCCCGCCTTCAAATGGATGAATTTGAAATTTTTTATGGGGAAAAGTGGGATTACTGCCCCGGTGATGTGATCAAAGTATATGGTACAGCGAGAAACGGGTGTGGGTCTTATCATGTGAAGTGGCAGTTTAGAGAACACCAGGCAAGCCAGTTTACTACTATCGCAACGGGTCAGTTTGTGATCACCTATACCTTTCAGGGGTCCGGTACGTTGAGGTGTGCCATCACCGATGACTTTGGCAACTCGGTGTATGACGAAGTATTCTTAAAAGGCAAGAGATCAATTGATTGTGAAGAATTTTAAAAGAACAGTAATGATCATTTTCAGATTATCATATATAAAGGTTTTATTGATAGCTACACTGGTAACCCTATCTTTTTCATCAGCCCAATCCCAGACCAAAGGGGAGAGCACCGAAACAGAACACGCAGCGCCGCCTCCACCTCCGGATGATGGAGGTGGCGGTGATGGTGGCGGTTCTACCAAGCCACCATCCGCCCCGCCAAACCCAACAGCCTCTACTAACTATTGCGGCAACAAAACCCTGACCCGGTCAGGCACGCCACCGGCAGGTATAAAATGGTATTGGCAAACCAGCTCTTCAGGCACCAGCAAAACCCATGAAACGGCGAGCTATACTGCCAGGAGCAGTGGTACTTATTATCTTCGTGCCTTTGATTTTGGGAGCAACCTGTGGAGTACCTTTTCAGGAAGTGTAACCGTTACGGTCCGGGCCAACCCCTCCGCACCGTCAGTGCCGACCCTCGAAGGCTGCAATAATGATATACTAAGGAGAGGTACACCTCCTTCAGGAGTTACCTGGTACTGGCAGGGAACAAACAGCAGTGGCACCAGCCAGGCCGATGCCAGTGCCACCTACCGGGCCACCACTACCGGCACCTATTATTTAAGAAGCAGGACTTCTTCCTGCTGGGGGTCCAGTGTGAGCAAATACGTAGTAGTGGCCCCCTCCCCAGGAGAAGTTTCGGTAAACAACACTAAAAGGTTCGGAGAAGGATACCTCAACCTGACCGCTTCAACACCAAATGCTGTAAAATACAACTGGTACAGCAGTGCTACAGCTACCACTCCGCTGGCCAGTGTAGATAAAAGCTGGAAGAATATTTTTTCCCAATCCGCCACCTATTATGTGGCAGGCGTTGGAAGCAATGGTTGCGATGGGCCTCGCACACCAGTGCAGGTGGTTATTTATGAGCGGCCAAAAGTACTACCTGTCGGCAACTCCACTCTTGACCTCGCCCAGACCACAGTAACCTTGACTACAAACCAAAGCTTCGATACCTATCAGTGGTATGATCAGTATGGGCCCATTGAAGGGGAAGAAAGCCGTACCCTCGAGGTTACCAAAGAAGGGCATTATGCGGTAAAAGTGACCAGGGCCGGAGTGAGTGGCTACGATATTTCAGATTATTATTTGGTCAGGCATGCCCTTGAAGAAGAAAACAGGAGCTATAAATACACTGTGACCATCAAAAAAGAAGGCATAAAGAACGAAGCCGAAGTAATGGCGCTACCGGCAGGTGACAAAGTCGAATCACTGGTATTTTATGACGGGATGGGCCGGCCTGAACAGGCCATATACTATGGAGAAAACGACAACCATATTGTAAAAACATATGAGTACGATGCCTCTGGCAGGGAAACCACTTCATGGCTTCCGTATGTGACCGACACCAGGCCGGAGAAATTTGTAACCGACTGGAAATCAAAAGTGGGACAATATTACCAGGGACAAACGAACAGTCCGTTTGTCAGGAAAAATGTTGACAATTCACCCCGGTCAGCCCTTCGCGAGTCCGGCTTTGTTGGGGACGACTGGCAGCCGGGTTCGGATAATACACTCAAATACAGCTACACTTTCACGGATGGCAGTGAAGGGCTGTTTCGTTTTACAGTTGATGGCGGCCTTGTGCTATTTAATACTTATGGAGCAGGTGAGCTACATAAAGTAGCCGTTTATGACGAAGAGGGGCACAGGTACTTCCGCTTTGATGATGCCGAAGGGCATACCGTGCTGACACGAAAGCCGGTAGGCGAGCAGTCCTCAGAAACCTGGGCTGACACCTATTACGTATATGACCGCTATGGCAACCTTCGATATGTACTGCCCCCGGAGGCCGTAAAAGAAATAGGCACACCCGCTGCGCCATTCACCCCATCGCAAGACTTATTGGACCGCTGGACATTTCAGTATAAATATGACCACCTTGACCGCCCGGCCGAAGCACGCGTGCCGGGAGCAGACTGGGTATACCTCGTCTACGATGACAGGGACCGTGTAGTGCTGAGCCAGGATGGTAATCAAAGAAAAGCTGGCGTATGGACATTCGCTAAATACGATGTCTATGACAGGCCCATAGCCACAGGGAAATATGTTCCCGCAAGTACTATGGACCAGTCCGCCATGCAAGGCCACGTAGATGCCCATTACCTGGAAGCGCCCCGGAGTACCAGGCATGAAGAATTCGATCCGGGTTCAGGCCTGCACGGCTACACCGACAGGAGTTTTCCTACGGGTGTAGCTGCCGATGATTACTATACCGTCAACTACTACGACGATTACGGGTTTAAGGCCCTTCCCGGCTTTGGGCCAGCTTATGATTACGACCCTGCACAGCTTGGCACTGAAAGCTGTGCCCAGGGCGAATACACCTACCCCACATTAGCAAATAACCAGGTGAAAGGCCTGCTGACAGGCAGCAAAACACAATTGATGGATGGGGCAGGCACCTGGTTGCACAGCACAATCTACTATGATGATCAATACAGGGCCATTCAATCCGTTGCCGATAACCACGTGGGGAAAGAAAGACGAAGCAGTTTGTACAGTTTTGCAGGCCTGGTATTAGCTACCTATACATCATACGAAGAGAACAATGATGTTGTAGGGATAAAAAGACGCTATACTTACGACTATAGCGGCAGGCTGGTACAGGGCTATCACGAGCTTTATACAAATGACCAGGCTCAGGGAGAAGTACTGCTTGCCGAGAACAAATACAATGAATTGGGAGAGCTGGAAGAGAAAAACCTGCATGTGGAAGGAGGTATCTCACGCCAGAGTATAGACTATCGCTACAACATCAGAGGCTGGTTAAAAAGTATTAACAGCAGCCACCTTGACCTGGTCACCGGTCAGAATGAAAACGATGACCATAAAGACCTGTTTGGCATGGAGCTATACCATAACGAGCCCCTGATCTTTAATAATCAATCTTCAAACGGAGCCCCACAAGAATAAGCAGATATGAAAAACCGTTATCGATACACCTGTTTTATAATATTCTTCGCCATACTTTCCAGTGCCGCCCTGGCGCAAACCCCTGTCACCTGGACAGACCTGGTAGGGGTAGAAGTGCAGGCAGACAACAGCCTGCTGAAAACAGCCGGGTGGGGGGACAACAATGGAGGGGCCGTTTCCCACGAAACCCTGCCAGCCGGGGTTGATGGCTGGGTGGAACTGACCGTCTACGCTACAAACTACGAAAGGTACGCCGGCCTTACAGAATCCAGTACCGACCAGTCAAATAACATAGACTATGCCTTTAAGATCACGAGCACCAACACCCTGGTGGTCAGTGAGAAAGGAGAAAATAAGAAAGGAATAGGCGACTTTGAAGACGGGGACGTGCTGCGTATAGAGCGGATAGGGACCACCATTTACTATAAACACAAAGGTGGTATCGTCCACACCTCTACAACTCCATCAGTTACCCCGTTGATCGTAGATGTATCCCTCTACCATTCAGGCGGGGCTATTAACAATGTCAACTTACTATTTGGCAGCCAGCCAGAGACACCCCCCATAGCTCCCGGTAATTTATCCGTGACCGGGGAGGCTGGCCGGAACGTGCTTACCTGGGAGGATAATGCTACCACGGAAGCGGGCTATACTATAGAAAGAAAGGTTAACAGCGGCAGCTATGAAACTTTGGCCGATATAGCCCCCGGCACTACTTATGTGGACGGTGAAATCACCCCTGGCACCACGTATACCTATAGAGTGAAAGCCTACAATGCTTCGGGAGACTCAGGATATAGCAATGAAGTGCAGGTCACCACGCCTACGGCCCCTGCCCCAGTCGGTACGCCGGTAACATGGACAGCACTGACAGGTGTGGAGGTACAGGAGGATAACAGTATTATAAAAACCGCAGGCTGGGGAGGTGATAACGGTGGGGCCGTTTCTGAAGAAATACTGCCCGCCGGAGTGGATGGCTGGATAGAATTTACAGCCAGTGCCACCAGTCATGAAAGGTACATAGGACTTACAGAGACCAGTACCGATGCTACCAACAACATAGATTATGCATTTAAACTCAGCAGCATAAATACCCTTGTAGTTAGTGAACAGGGGCAGAACAAAGCCGGTATAGGCGATTTTGCAGATGGCGACCTGCTACGCATAGAGCGAACAGGCACCACCATAACCTATAAGCAGAATGGTACTGTAGTGTACACCTCATCTACACCTTCCGCTACACCTTTGACAGCAGACGTGTCCCTGTATCATTTTGAGGCGGTAATAAAAGAAGTGAGGGTATCATTTACAAACCCGCTGGGTGCGGTAGCCACCGACTTTGACCGCGTCTACCTGGAGTGGGATACCCTTCCCGGCCTGGGCTATGAAATACACCGGTCAGAGCAAGCCACCGGTGGCTTTACCCCAGTAGCTACAGTGGCGGGTGGCGAATACCACGACCATAACCTGGCTCCCAATACTACCTATTACTACCGGTTAATAGCCACCGACGGCCATGAAAGCGTACTTTATGCCCGCACCTCAGTGCAAACCCTTGCCCCTGTGGCTACGGAGAGTACGCTGAGCCACCAGCCCCTGTACAATGGCAATATTACAGCCATAAAATGGAAAGCCCACGGCGATAGCCACGAGCAGCTTTACACTTATCATTATGACGCCGCAAGCAGGCTGACAAAAGCCGAATATGCCAGTGGCACCTCGGCCACCGGTACCTGGGACAATAAGCAGGGCGGCTTTAGTGTGCCCCACATTGCTTACGACCTGAACGGCAATATCCTTAGCCTCAACAGGCAGGCCTATGAGGGCGGCATGCGTACCATCGATGCCCTGCAGTACAGCTACTCCAACGGCAACCAGTTGCAGTCAATAGAAGATCAGGCCGGGTGGAAAGGCTTTGCCAACAAACATACCGGAAGCGAAGCGGGTCCTGATTATTCATATGATGCCAATGGTAACATGACAAAAGACCGCAACAAAGGAATCGATACCGTAGAGTACAACCACCTTAACCTGCCGGTAAGAATAGGGAAATCGGACGGCAGGTACATCCAATACCTGTATGATGCCGCAGGCGTAAAGTACGCCCGGGAGGAGTATGATGCCGGTGGCACACTGGTAAAAAAGACAGAGTATATCGGGGAGCTGATCTATGAAACCGACGCCCGGGGCAATAGGCGGCTGGCCATGGTCCACCATGAAGAAGGCAGGGTAATTAAAGATGAAGTTACGGGGGAATTTGAATACCAGTACCATTTGCGGGACCATTTGGGAAATACCCGCCTGACTTTTACCACAAAGCCAAAAACCATCGACTTCCCGGCCAGGTTTGAAAGCGAGACAGCGGAAGGGGAAGAAAAGCTATATGGAGGCATAGACAGTGCAAGGGTGAAGTTCCCCAGCGCAGATGCAGCCCATAGCGACATCAACGTGACGGGAGACGATGAAGTCATAGGCCTGAACAATCAGATATCAGCCGGTGCTGCCTTGAGTATCCCTGTAGGCCCCGGTGATAAGCTGGACATGCAGGTCTACAGCTACTACGAGACAGGGGACTATAGCAGCCTCCAACCTGCCAATGCAGTACTGATGGCCGTAGCCGGTGCTTTTGGCGGAGCCAGTGGTGGCAATGCCTACGAGCAATCGACTTATAATGCTTTTAGCAATGCGGACGGGGCAGGCATGTTGGTGAACGGCAACGATGCGGGGGATGGCAGGCCTGCGGCATACCTGAACTACATCCTGTTTGATGAACATATGGGCCCTTACAAACATGGGCATGCACAAATAGAGGGGACGGCCAACAGCCATGGGCTTACAGTTCTCAATGATGTAGTTGTTGACAAGGCAGGCTTTGCCTATATTTACCTGAGCAAT
>NZ_SMLW01000624.1 GCF_009711405.1 Fulvivirga kasyanovii
GGCCCCTTTTGATTATAAACAGCATGCTTATGGTCTTACCATCCGCAATTACGAACGGGGCCTGATCACCACCAACGATCTACTGGCCACCTACGCATATACTGTATATCTTACCAAGGTTTCAAAAATATCTTTTGGGCTATCTGCAGGTGTTACCAGTACAGATATTGACTTTAACCAGATTGATGATCCTGATGACCCCATTCTGGACGAATTCCTGAGAAATAATATTCAGCCCATTGCTAATTTTGGCTTTAAACTAAAAACCAAGAGTGGATTAAATCTGGGTATTACCATACCCAAACTATTTAAACCTGCCCTTTTGAATACGCAGGACTTTCAGAACTATGAATTCTCACCTTTTGATGAGGTTCTTTTCTCAACCTACTTCAAAAGACGTATTGATAAAAAAATTGTAACCAGGAGAATAAAAGGGATCCGTAGAAGAGTGGCTATAGAAGATGCCTATGCACCATTACAGATGTACCTTTTGTATCGCTATTCAAAGGTCGCAGACGAACGCATAGAGGTACTTACTACGTTACACTTGCATGAAGATTTCTGGATTGGTGGTGGCTACAGGCTTAATTACGGAGCATTCGGACTGTTAGGATTCAATATTTCCTCTTTTTCATTTGCCTACGCATACGAACCCGCCAGCAACCTCGTAGAAGGATACTCCTCAGGGACCCATGAACTTCAGTTAACCATCAACATTGGAGAAAAGAAAAAACTTGAAAGAACAAAACCTATACTCAGAACTATAGAAAAAACTGAAACACACAGAGCCAGATACTCTGCTGATGACATATCTGAGGGTGGTGGAGAAGATAAAGGTGGTGACAGACCTAAAAAGTATTATGTGGTCATTAAAACCTTCAAAGATTTTGACTCAGCCGATGCCTTTGTAAGAAGGATGAAAGAAGAAAGAGAACTCTACACCAACATCTTCTACAATAAAGTGGACAACAAGTATCATGTTTATACTTATCAGACTTTCAAATTAAAAGAAGCCAATGAGCAGAAACGTGCTCTACAGGAACTTACTAAGTATAAAAGTGTAACAATTATCGCGATTGAGCAATAACCACAACGGTTACTTTTATGACATAAATTATAATACATATCTAACTACGACCAACGAATGCTATACCTATACCAAAACACCCTTAAACTGAGTATATGTGGACTAAAGCCGTTAACCATATCTCTATTTTTTATTTTCATCGCCAGCAAATCGTTTGGCCTGGTTTCCGATATCAAAGAGGCGGCACCCCCTAAGAGCGCTTATGCCGGACAGACCATCAGTATAAAAGGACAAAATTTCACTGGAGAAAAGAATAAACCTGAAAGAACAAAACCTATACCCAGGGTTATAGAAAAAACAGCCAGATACGCTACTGATGAGCTATCTGAAGGAGGTGGAGAAGATAAAGGAAAAAACAAGCCTAAGAAGTACTATGTGGTCATTGAAACCTTCAAAGATTTTGACTCGGCAGATGCCTTTGTAAGAAGGATGAAACAAGAAAAAGAACTCGACACCAATATCTTGTACCATAAAGCCGACAACAAATATCATGTTTATACTTATGAGACTTCCAAACTAGAAGAAGCGAACGAGCAGAAAAACGTGCTACAAGAGCACACAATGTATAAAAATGTATCAATTATCGCGGTTGAGCAATAATCTCAAAGGTTACCTTATGATATGAAATAAGATACATACCTAACTACGACCAACGAATGCTATACCTATACCAAAACGCCCTTAAACTGAGTATATGTCGGCCAAAGCCGTTGATAATATCTCTATTTATTATTTTCATGGCCGGTAAATCGTTTGGCCAGATTCCCGTAATCAAAGAGGTAGCCCCAAACAGTGCATACGCAGGACAGACCATCAGTATAAAAGGACAAAATTTCAATGCATCCTCTATCGTCTCTTTCGGTGGGGCCCGGGGAAATATTGTATCCTGGTCTTCGCAGTTGATTGAAGTACAGGTACCCGCTGCTGCCACATATGACCTTATCTCTGTAACAAACCTTAGCAACAACCTTACAGGCTACAGTCCGCTGCCTTTCCTGCTGAGCTACGGCGGCCCTTCCGGCCTAACCGCGGCAGATTTTGAAGCGCAAATTGACTACAATGCCAAGTCCGGCCTCTACGATCTCTGCGTATGTGACTTTGATGGTGACGGGCTGAATGATATTATTGGTACAAACTCTAAGGATAACAGTTTTACTGTACTTAAAAATACAAGTACGGTTGGTGCCATTAGTTTTACTGCAACCCACCCTGCTATTGGTGCCCCTACTCTAAATATAAAATGCGGTGATCTCGATGGGGACGGCAAGCCTGAAGCGGTTTTATCTGAAGGTGGTACCGGCACCAGGATTTTTATACTGGACAATAACTCTACGGTGGGCAATATTTCATTCACTTTAGATACCAGAGTCATCCCTGCTAATTCCACTAAAAGAATTGAGATCCATGATCTTGACCTTGATGGCAGGCCTGAAATTATTGTAGCAGATCAGGCCTCAAGTAAAATTTCTGTTCTTAAGAATACCTCAAGCGGAAGTACATTAAATTTTGCAGCCCCGGTGGACATTCCTATACCCAACGGGGACGTCAGTGGGGGTATTGTGGTCAATGATTTTAATATTGACCTTAAACCTGACATCATTACCAACAACTTCCTAAAGGATGGCAAACTATTTTTCTCTGAAAACAACAGTACTACCGGTAACTTACAATTGAGCACATTCCATTTTACCGATATCGGGGGCACACTGGCCAATCTTAAATCCGCTGATTTCAACAATGACAAAAAACTTGAGCTTTTAGCCACCCGCTATCTTAGCAATGATATAGCGATCATGCCCAACCAGTCTACCAAGGGGAGCAGTCTGACTTTCGGAAGTGCTACATCGGTAGGTACAGCGCAAGTACCCTGGGGTTTGGATATTGGCGATCTTGATGGGGACTCAAAAGCAGATATTCTTGTAGCAACGCTTGGTAGCAATAAAGCATTGACTGTTTTAAATAACAACAGTTCAGGTTCACCATCTTTTCAAAAATTAGACCTGGGTGTTACATATATCAACCGAAATGTCAGGTCTGGAGATATCGACGGGGACGGGAAGCCTGATATAATTTTCACCAGTGTTGACGACGATAATAATGGGATTCCTGCATCTAAAATCTCTGTCATCAGGAATGCCAACTGTATAAAGCCGGTTATAGATCCTCCGGGACCAATGACAGTGTGTACTGGCACCCCCCTAAAACTTGAAACTCAGGAGGTGGCCGGAGCCACATACACATGGTATAGGGATGGTACTCCCCTACCCGATACAGACCCGTTTATCAATGTCACCGTCTCAGGATCTTATACAGTATTGCTTGATGAGGCTGGCTCATGTTCGGAAACCTCGGATCCGGTATCTGTTACTGTACAGGCACCTGGCACTATTGGCTCCCCTACTATAAATGACCCGGGCCCTGTGTGTATTGGAGGAACTTTGAGTCTGAGTGCTACGGTCATAGCTGGTTTAACTTATCAGTGGGAAGGCCCCGAAGGATTTGCTGAGACAGGAAACCCTGTTACTCTTCCTGACTTTAGATTCATTAATACGGGCATTTATTATCTCCATGTTTATTCCGGCACATGTCTTCTGGAGACCAAACAAATCACTATAGATGCGGTGGAAGCTCCAGACTTTTTTATTGGAGGAGGCACGGGATCAAGCTATTGTGAAGGTGATAATGTTACCCTTACTATTTCACCTACCTCTGGAAGCTATACTTATCAGTGGTTTAAGAATAACACATTAATAAGTGGAGCAACATCTGCTTCATATACTGCTAGTTCCTCGGGCGCTTATAAAGCAACCGTTAAATATGATGTATCTTGTCCTGCTGTAGGAACTGATCCTGTTAATTTATCCTTTTTCGCTGCTCCTCAGGCTCAATTCGATGGACCAACCGCTGCGTGCGCCAGTCAGAGTGTAAGTTTTACCAATCAATCGACAGTAGCATCAGGGGCAACAGCTCAATATAAGTGGGAGTTTGGTGACGGCACCTCTTCGTTGTCCAAAAATCCTTCTCCACATGTTTATCAGGAAGGAACATATACCGTTACACTAACCGTTGGCTATATTGGATTAAGCTGTGAAGATATTACTACCAAGTCCATTACTGTTAAGTCAGGACTAAGCCCTGAGATAAGTGCAACCACCGATGTACTTTGTGCCGGTGAAAGTGCTGAGTTAAGTATTTCTCAAAGCTTCGATACTTATGCCTGGAGTACTGGCGAAACAACACCATCCATTTCGGTTGATCAGGCCGGTACTTACTCTGTTACAGTATCAGATGCTACCGGGTGTGAAGGTAGTGCTAATATCACCTTAAAAGCTTTTCCAGATCCTGAAGTGACCATAACGGCAGACCGGCTAAGCGTAGCCCCTGGAGAAACCGTACAACTGGAAGCCTCCGGCCTTCAAAACTATAGCTGGAGTCCGGCAGAACCTTTGGATGACGCCACTATTCCGAATCCAACCGCTACAATTAAGGAAACAACCGAATTTATAGTAAGTGGTCAGGATGCCAATGGCTGTACGGGAGAGTCATCCATCACCATTTTTAGTCAGACTGATCTTATTGGGAACCTCATTAAACCTAAGAATTTTTTCTCTCCCAATACCAGCGACAACATCAATTCTGTATGGTTGATAGAAAAAATTGAGCAATTTCCTCAATGTGGGGTTACCATTGTCGACCAAACGGGAAATATACTATTGGAAGAGAAACCTTACCTGAATAATTGGGATGGAACTGTGCAAGGGCAAGAGCTTCCCAGCGGAGTTTATTACTATGTAATTAAGTGTGATGATGATGAAATTGTTAAATCGGGCAGCATAACCTTACTTCGGTAAAACATGCAAGAAAAATAAATATTGACCTAAGAACCTTAAAATCAGTCAGTTTTATAGTAGAACCACATATAACTTTATAAATTTTCTTACAGGTAGAGTTACCTTTTTTGAAGATGGGTTATATAAAATAAGAATTAAATGCTTATTTGCGGGTTGTTCTATAGATTGGCTGATCTAAGTGAAGAATAAACGCTACCTATATGATTAAGTTTAAGTTCCTTTTTTCAGCTCTATTCCTGCTAGCAGTAGTTGCTGCGAACGCTCAGGAAATTTGTGATGATGGTATAGACAACGATGGAGACGGTTTTATAGACTGTTTTGACCCTGACTGTACCGGCAATTCCAGTTGTGATGGTTTTTATATTGGCCAGGATGTGCAGTGCGAAGCTATCCCCAATGAATTCCCGTCCTTTTCGTTAACCCTTGATTTTGCCTCTCCCAACAAAACTGCCAACCATATCGGTCGGATAGCAGTCGGTGATTTGGATGCCGATGGCATACCTGAGATTGTGGCTCAAAACAAGTACACAGACAAACTTTTTGTTCTTAATGGAAATGACGGTACAGTTAAGTACGAGACAACAGTTGACAGTTGGCTCGAACCTGAGTGGAGAGTATTGGTAGGTAATGTTGAAGGAGACAATTGTGCCGAGATTTACACCATTCTCTATGACTGGACCGGTAGCAGGCACGAATATTATATCGTAGCTTACGACTGCCAACTTAATGAGCTTTGGAGATCTGAATACAGAGAAAGGGATCCTGTTCACATGAGTTTGGCAGATTTTGATGGTGACGGACAGGTGGAGCTTTTCTATAAAGATGAAATCAGGGATGCCAGAACAGGCACCCGCCTGGTAGCAGGCAACCATACAAGTTGGAACGGCATGAACGGAGGCCCCGTTGCCGTAGATATATTAGGTGATGGTAACCTGGAGTTAGTTTCCGGATTAAACATTTATCAGGTCAATCTTGGCTCACGAACCCAGGATGCAGGCTCATTGACCCTACTAAAGAAAAGAAACGAGTACAAAATAAAAAGAGCTGAAAACACAACCAGTATTGCTGACTACAACCAGGATGGCTTCCTGGATGTAATCGCTACCGGTAAGGACAACGCGGGGATTACAACAGTATTTTTCTGGGATGTAAAAAATGACGTCTTAAAAACTTACTCAGACCCAATTCCCTATGTCAGCGAAAACAACCTCACTTGTGCAGCATCATCAGGTACTGACAGCTATGCTAAGGGATGGATAAATGGTACAGGACGCTTAAACATCGGAGACCTTGATGGTGATGGCAACCTGAATGTTTCTTATGTTTCCGGTAGATTTTTGTATGCATTAGACCATAATTTCAACCTTCTGTGGCGCATTAATGTAAATGAAGAAACTTCCGGCTACACTGGCTGTACATTATTTGACTTCAACGGTGACGGAAAAACTGAAGTAGTTTACCGTGACGAGCAATGGCTTTATATAATTAACGGTATAGATGGTAGTATTTACACTCAGATCCGTTGTATTTCACGAACAAGCGTGGAATACCCTATAGTTGCCGATGTGGATGCTGATGGTTCTACAGAACTTTGTTTGGTTTGTGGAACATCAGATGTAGATGCATGGGACAATTTCTGTAACCTTTCTTACTCTGAAAACTCCCAGGTTAGGGTTTTCAAATCAGGAGGAGAACCCTGGGTGCCTGCAAGAAGACTTTGGAATCAGCATGGTTACTTTAACGTAAACGTCAACGACGACCTTACCATACCTGCTCACCAGCAGAAACACCACCTGGTATGGTCAGAAGGAACTTGTACTCAAGGCCCTAACAGACCCCTTAACAACTTCCTTAACCAGTCTCCATTCTTAAGCTCAGAAGGATGCCCAACGTATCCATCTCCAGATTTAACATTTGTTGATAACAGTTTAAGCATTGTCAACCCTCAATGTCCCGAGCTTGATTTCCAGGTATCATTCCAAATGACCAATAACGGAGATGTTGATATTACCGGTGATGTACCTATTTCATTTTACAATGGAAACCCTCTGCAGGCCGGAGCTATAAAGCTGGCAACTGTATCCGTTACACTAAATCACCTTAAGGTTGGAGAAATTGTTTCTATCAATGAAACAATTACAGGACCAGGAAGTGAATTTCCACTTTATATTGTATTAAGTGATAATGGCACAACACTACCAACACCTATAAGCATGCCAAATACCAACTTCCTCGAGTGTGACTATAATAATAACATACTCAACGGCTTGGTTTCTCCGCTTCCTTTTGCACTTTCAACAGAAAAAACTGATAATATATTCTGCGTAGGAAGCACTGTTCCGGCTAACGGCTCAGCCAGTGCTTACAGATTGATCGGAACAGTAAAAAACACAACAGATTACAAATTTAGCTGGTTCAATGGAACTGATGCTACAGGTACCCCTGATTTTACAGGGCCTATCTACTCTGGTTTAGCAGCAGGTACATATTCTGTATATGCAACACATAAAACAGCATCTTGTAATTCTGATACCGTTCAGGTACAGATAGTTGATATCCCTGAGGATTTCTCTGTAGATGTTCAGGTGAAAAATGACAATAACAATTGTATTATACCTAATGGTGTATTGAAGGCTGTAATCACTGATGGTGGTTCCTCAAATGACTATACCTATAAGTGGGTAACTGGTAGCACCGGGGACCCCATAACACTTCCTGCTATTAGCGTTAGCCACACCGCCACCAATCTGGCCCCTGGAGATTACCGAGTTCTAGTAACCAGTAAACTCAGTGGTTGTAGCCGTGTTGCTCCAGGCTCAGTAGGTGATGAAACTTCTAAGCCTGTTGTTTCAGCCTCCAAAGTGGATATCTTATGTTCAAATGCTAATTCCGGAGAAGTAAGTGCCAATGTCGGCGGTAATGTGACAAGCTATACTTTTGCATGGTTCAAAGGAAGTAACGTTAAGCCTACAGCAGATTTTACCGGCGCAAATGTTACCGGCTTGGCTCAAGGCAGTTATACTGTAGTTGCTACCGATATAAATTCTAAGTGTAAGTCTGATCCTGTAACGGTAACTATCAACCAGACAACACCTCCGGTAATTACCAATACCAGCAGTACAGATATGACTTCATGTGATCCTACGTTGCCTAATGGAAGTGTTACTGCAACATTCCCGGGTAGTGTATCAAACTATACTATTGAGTGGTTTGCAGGTCAGAACACGAGTTCTGCAGTAATAGGTTCCACTGCAACAGTTAACGGACTGGATCAAGGTACTTACACTGTTAAATTGACTGAGAACAGCACGGGTTGTTTTGTAACTGCTGAGGCAACTGTTGGACATAATATTGTTATACCTAATTTGTCTTTGGTGAAGACAGACGTTACACTTTGTCAACCGTTCAATGGAACCATTACAGCAAGTGTGAGCACTGGATCACTTAGTGACTATACTTTCTCATGGTATAACGGAAATAATGTAAAAGCTACACCGGATTATAGTGAGACCGGCAATACATTAACCCAATTAGGAGCAGGTACATACACAGTCGAAGCTTTTAATAACACTACCAATTGTGTGGCTTCTGCCAAATCAATAACCATTCTGGCTCCTGTAACTGAGATCCAGTTAGATGATGCTGCTTCTTCTTTCCCTGCGGATTGTAATGCTACGAGTGGTGTATTGAAGGTAGATGTTACGCCTTCTACAGACCTTTACAATATAGACTGGTATGAAGGAAACGTAAACCCTTTTACATCAACACCATTCCTGACGCATACCAACGTTAATACTTCTACAGCGAGTAATCTGACCAGTGGGAACTATACAGTACTAGCTACCAACGTTACAACCGGTTGCCAGGAGGTAGAAGTTTTCTATATGCCATTGGCTACAGGACACGAACTGCATTTGATCACCCAGGCTTCTTCAACAACATGTAACGACAATAACGGATCTTTAGAAGTTGAGTTAACTCCTACTAATCTTGCAGGGTTTGACGAAGCTGACTATGAAATAGATCTTTACATTGGAAGTTCTGTCGCTTCCGGTACCCCTGACTTCTCAATAGCAGGTGTATCAGGACAGACTAATTATACATTCACAGGACTAGCGAGTGGTGATTACGCTGTGACTGCCACACCAACAAACCCTGCAATTGCAGTGTGCGATGACCCTGTGGTGTTGCTTACTATTGACATGGAAGTTGAGTATCCGGAAATTGCGGCTATAACTCAAAATGCCAATACTTTCTGTGATAATCTTGGAGGTACTCCAAATGGAGAAATAGAAGTGGAAATCGATGGAGGTGCAAGTCCTGCCAATTACATTATTGAGTGGTTTACAGGACAGGATACTTCTACTCCTCTTAGTGCTGCCAATATAGCAGGAGTTAATAATGAGAGGGCTATCAATCTGGCTGCAGGTTACTACACGGTAAGAGTAACTGATAATACTACTTATCTAACCTGTTCATCTACTAGAACATTCCAGATATTGAATGATCGCCCTACTGTAAGTGTACCTGCAGCAGGGTTGGATATTACGAATGTTATAAGTTGTGCACCGAGCAATGGCAGTCAGGTAATCGTAACTGACATTATGGAAGATGGTGTCTCCGTAGGTACTGCTAACTATTCTTTTGAGTGGTACGATGCCAGTAATAACATTTTGCCAAATGCCGGCACTCCCAATACAACAAACCAGATCAATGATCTTACTGCAGGCAGCTATTATGTAAAGGCAATAAGCACCTTAAGTGCCTGTCAGACAACACTGATCGAATTCACTATTGACGATGCTACGATTGGAGACCCTTCAGTAGACCTGATCAGTTTCCAAAACCCAACAAAGTGTTTACAACCAGCCAATTTACTTGGTGAATTACATGTAAGCGCCAGTGGTGCCGGAGGTGGTTTTACTTATGCATGGACTTATCCTGACGGCACTTTAGCTTCAGGAGCAGATCAGGTAAATCTGGTTGATGCAGGAACATATACCGTAGTTGTCACAAACACCACAACTTTATGTTTTACAACAGAGACTTACACATTAGTTGAAGAAGAGTACCCAGTAAACCTTTCGACATCCGCATCCCCTGTCACTACGTGTGATCCTGGAGATGATGGAGTTGTATTTGGTACGGTTATGACCTCTCCAAACAACTATACATACACCTGGACAGCTCCTTCCCCTGACAATTCCACATTTGTTGGACGAGAGTGGTCGGGTCGTGCTTTAGATGGCACCTATTCCTTAACGGCTGTTGACAATGCTGACGCAAGTTGTATAGCAACTGGTACAGCCACCATAGACATCGAACAGGAAATGCCTGTAGTTACTGCCGTAGCTAAAGGCGCTGTAACAGTATGTGACCTCACAAAAGCAGACGGTTCAGCTATTGCAACAGTTAACGGTTCATATGTTGGTTATACTTTCGAATGGTATGATGCCAGTGGATCTGCTACACCAGTATATGTTGGGCCAGAGTTCTTTGGTATGGAGCCAGGAACCTACGAAGTAGTGGCCATTGACAACATTACAAAATGTAGTGATACGCAGGAGGTGATCATTGAAGAGAATATCACTACCATGCCAGACCCTACTATTGAAGTAATGTCGCATGTAACCAATTGTGAAACTCAGGATGACGGGGCACTATCTGTATCTGTAAATGGTAATACTCAGGATTACATCTTCTATTGGTTCGTAGGCCAGCAGGTGACTACTGATACCGCCCACGTAGGGGAAGTATGGAGTAATCTGACTGTTGGAGAATACACTGTAATAGCCAAGAGCAGAATTACTGGTTGTATATCCAACCCTGATACTGAAGCGATTCTTGGAGAGTTTGTTTATCCTGAATTTGAATTTGTAGTAGGAAATGCAAGCTGTGGTCAGGAAACAGGCTTTGCCAGATTAATTCTTACCAATAGTGTGGAAATAGATAGCATTACATGGACACTTTCAGGATCTGATAAGGTGATTGCCTATGGACCAAACCTTTCTCCGGCATATGCAGGTGTGTACACTGTAACAGCTACCACTGCAAAAGGATGTTCTGTATCCGAGGATGTTGAAATACTTACAGAGATCAATCCTTATAACGGTATATCAAGAAATGGAGATGCTTCCAATGATTATTTCAGAATAGATTGTATAGACAAATATCCTGATAACCTTGTGAAGATTTTTAACAGGGCGGGTACCCAGGTATATGAAGCCGAAGGCTATGACAACGAAACAACCTTCTTTGATGGAGTTTCTAATAAAGGAATTAGCGTAATTGGTACTAATTTACCAGATGGTACTTATTTTTACGTCATCGATAAGAGAGATGGTTCTAAGCCGACGGCCGGATATCTTGAAATCGTTAATTAAACTTTTTAACCTGACCATGAAAATTTTAAAGACTAGTTTAGTCGTTGTCTTACTCGCTTTGTTATGGAATACATCCCAGGCTCAGCAGTATCCGGTTTACTCGCAGTACCTGTTCAATGGCCTTGTTATAAACCCTGCCTACGCGGGGAGCCATGTACAGTTCAGTGCAACTGCCATGTACCGAAACCAGTGGGTAAACTTTGACGGAGCTCCAAAAACACTATCGTTCAGTGCACACAGTGCGCTGGCAAAAAACAAAGTAGGTGTCGGACTCCTGATCACAAATGATGAAATCGGTAGCTATTCGAACCAAAGTATGTTTGGTAGTTATGCGTTTATTATAAAGTCTCCTGTAGGTACCCTGGCTATGGGCCTACAGGCTGGCTTCAATCTGACGTCAGCCGATTTCAGCAATTTGAATTTAGATGATCCCAATGATGCGTCTTTTGCAAACATCGAAAGCCGGTTTAAACCAAATTTCGGAGCAGGCGTTTATTTTCACAATGACCTTCTGTTCGCCGGTCTATCTGTACCCTTCCTGTTGAACAACAAAGTATCCGGGGGAGTAGAGCAATTGGCCAGTGAAATTTCTGAAGCTCGTTATTATTATCTGCATGGAGGAATGGTACTGCCGCTTAACAGGGCGAAGACAGTGCAGTTCAACCCTGCAATGCTTATCCAGGCACAGGAGGGTTCACCACTAAGGATCGATATCAATGCGGGTTTTATCTTTCATGAAGTGTTCAGTGTAGGTGCATCCTACAGAAATATTGATGCTATTATTACCTACATTGACCTGAAGCTGAGTGAGCAGTTCCATTTCGGTTATTCTTATGACTGGACTACCTCTGACATCAATCAGTTCTCACAAGGAACCCATGAATTTATGCTAAACTATAGGTTCAGAATAAGAAAGATCCATGGAAATGTCGAATGCCCAAGTTTGTTAAAATTCTGATATAGAATACATCGATATAGAGTATTAATGGCCGGGAATTTTCCGGCCATTTTTATTTGTATAAGTGGGACTGAGAAGGATCCTTCTCAGATACATTGAGCTTTTTTAACATGTACTCCGTCCTCCCCTTGGTCTGTCCCCTGACAGACCTTTTAAATCACATCATTTTAACCAGAAATTGGGTTAGTCATGCAGTTTTAGCTATTACTTCCCAGTAGAGCTTCTCGCAGAGGACCCTACGGCATTCGGAGGCACAATCTTTCATTATGGCAGGAGGCCATTGCCGGGAGAGGCGATGCTCAGAAAGGTTAGCAATCTCTGCTTTAAGGCTATTACCCTCAGCCGGTGTTACAGAACAGTAAAGCTTTACCAAACTTTCAAAGTTTAGTAAAGCCGCCATTTAGCTCTGAAGCTGTCATTAAATTTATCAACCAAAAAGAGCACATTTGCCGCGTTCTACCGTCTTAGCTTAATAGCATAGGTCTGTCCCCTGTCAGACCTATCAGTCACCGGGTGAGTAAAGCAGCACATGAAATGAAAGTTCAATAAAGCTGTAATTTAGTGGCTCTCTGTTTGCTTCCATTCTAACAAATAATCCAGCAAGAAAGATGCGTACGTAGTTCCTTTATAGGATTATGCAGTATTACAGCATGATCTAATCAAGCTAACGTTATTGGTAGCATTGATTCCTCCGCCTGAAAGTAGAATTAATACGACACTTCATATCAATTCTTGATCCCTTTGACTTTCCTTTTCCAAAGTAAAAAAGAAAGCAGCCCCTTTCCCGGGAGCACCTTCCGCCCAGATGCGTCCTCCATGGTGCTCTACTACTTTGTGAACTATAGCTAACCCAATGCCGGTACCTTCAAACTCACTTTCCTTATGCAAACGCTGGAAAACTCCAAACATTTTATTTTTATAATTATTGTCGAAACCAACGCCGTTGTCTTTAATATAATAGACATACTCATCTTGGTGCCACTCCCCTCCTACTTCTATACAGGCTTCTTTGCGCAAAGAGGTGTATTTTATGGCATTCCCTAAAAGGTTAGTCACCAGTCTGCGCAAGAGGGCTTTATCAGCATAAGCAGGTTTGAGAGGTTGAATATTCAGCGTGATTTTTCGGTTTTGGATGTGTTCGGTCAGTTCTTCAAATATATTTTTAAATTTAGCTGTCATGTCTACTTCCTCCAGTTGCTTATCCTTTCTTGCAAGACTGGCAAAGTGAAGTAGTTCATCTATCAAAGTCGACATCTTTTTGGTATTACGGACAATTACTTTTATGACTTTTAAAGCTTCCTCTTCCATTTCTGAGGCGTAATCTTCCATAAGAATATTAGCATAGCCTGAAATTACCCTCAAAGGGGCCCGCAAGTCATGTGAAACCGTATAACTAAATGATTGAAGTTCCTCATATGCTTTTTCAAGATCATTAATATGACGTTTTAGTACACTTCTTGTATTTTTAAGCTCCTCTTCATATCTGAATTTCTCAATAAAAAACTTCACCTTATCCTTAACAAATCCGGCATTAAGAGGCCTGGAAATAAAGGTAAACGTACATTGTTCATGACCTTTGAACACCCGGGCTTTATCCTCTCCGGGAGGGAGCATGAATATAAATGGTATAGCCCGTAATTTTTCATTATTGCAAAGCATCTCTGCAAACGAATAACCATCCATTCCAGGCATATCAGTGTCAATTAGTGCAAGAGTAAAGTCATTTTGATCAAAATATCGTAATGCCTCTTCTCCACTGCCAGCATGAAAAAGTTCTAAATTCAAATCATGGATAACCTTTTGGAGTACTTCCAGGTGCACCTGTTCATCATCTATTACAATCACCTTGTTGCTATGAAGAACACTCTTATTAACCGACCTTGTCATTGATTTATATTCTATTAAATAAAACACTTAAGATGCTTGATAGTTTAGTATGCACTTATGAATGTGTAAATCTCTTATGAATACAGCAGTTATTGCTGGTCAGGTGTAAAACCGTGGAGTATACCGATCCCGGTTGCCTAATGCTTTCGCTGATTGCTATTCACAAATGCTGTCAATCAAATAGTCGGAACTGTTAATGTCTCCTCAGAAATTCTGCTTGTTAAAGAACGATACAAAGTCATATAAAAACAGCCGGCAAGATATTGCCAGCCGTTTTTCAGGTTTAGGTTGAGGTAAAGCTTAATACCTGGTAGTCAGCTTGAACAGCAAATAATACTCCAACCAATTCATAACGCTTATGGATAACCACATGCATGATACCTGTAGATGTTTATCAACATAAAGGAGGAAAAAGCGAGACAGTCTGATGTAAATTCCTTCAATGTATTGCCTTCAGCAAGTTAATCATCTCTTAATTCTTACTTTCAATACCTTCCTTTTGTTTTGGCAAACAGCTTGCACAGTGTGTGATGCAACTAAATAATTTATAACCATGAAAAAACACATATTAATCCTGGCTTTTCTGGCTGTACTCGGCCTTGGTGCATGTACGGATAACCAAACTAAAGAGCAGGTTAATGATGAAACCAAAGAGATAGATGCTCAATCTAAGACCCTGGGAGAAGATATTGATGAAAATGACCCTGATGAAGTGGGCAAAAGTGATCCTGTAGGAGATACCCTTGAAAACAAATAATAACGTAGATATTGCGCCACCAATTGCTGAGACCACTGTATATCCTGTGGTCTCAAGCTATATAAATGTATCCTGCTTCTTTCATTAGCCATAAAATCATATTAATTTGGAACAATCATAAACATGGGATTTTACTTACAGATATTATGGCAGAAAAGATTACCGTTTCGGAAAAAATAGGCGAGGTTAGTTACGAGCTTCTCTCCGCCCCTTCTGCTAAAGCTGTAATGGTTCTCAGCCATGGAGCTGGTGCCGGAATGCATCATCCGTTTATGAATTCGCTTGCCCATGAATTGGCAGAAGCAGGTATCAGCACGTTAAGGTTTAACTTTCCTTACATGGAAAATGGTAAAAGGCGACCTGACCCGCCGCAGATCGCCCTCAAGACCATTGAAGCTGCTATTAAACAAGCGCAACAGCTCTTCCCAAGGCTTCCTGTTCTGGCAGGTGGTAAGTCTTTTGGTGGAAGAATGACTTCGTTATATGCGGCATCAAATCCTCACAACCTCACCGGAGTGGTGTTTTATGGTTTTCCCCTTCACCCTCCCGGCAAGCCCTCTGTTGACAGAGCTGGTCATCTGGGCAAAATAAGTTGCCCCATGCTCTTTCTGCAGGGTACCCGCGACAAACTGGCTACTCCTCATTTGATTCGGCAAGTAACTGAACCTTTACCTAATACCACATTGATAAACCTGGAAGGTGCTGACCACTCTTTCCATATGCTCAAAAGAAGCGGGATCACTGATGAACAAATGCTATCACAACTTGCCCTCCATACCAGGAAATGGCTACCTGTTTAAGGTGCATTTCTGCTCGGTTTTTTATACATTTGTTGTTTATCCTTAATATTAATTACCATCAAAGTGGCCATGTTTATGTCTCAGACATAGGAGGCCTTACTTATAAGTCAAATACAGGTGAAGTTACTCCTCTATATTATATTGTCTGTTTTTGCTACTTCCTCCTTGGCACAGCAGGACACTATAATAGTTAGGAATTTCAATACAGGCAGTTACAAAGCGACGTCTTTTAATTACATGGGAATACAGGCCAGTGATGGTATATATTATTTTGGCAACGAGGACGGAATCCTTCAATATGATGGAAGCGAATGGCAACTTCACACAATAAAGAACTATTCAGGCATTTTCTCTATGGCCGAAGGTGAGGATAATACCTTATACGTAGGGGGCTTTAATGAATTTGGATACGCGAAAAAAGACTCAACAGGCACGTTGGTATACAACTCATTAAGGAATCAAGTTAGTGCTGATTCCACCATTAACGAAGTGTGGCAAACGATCATATTCAAAGAAAGTGTTTATTTCCTCTCCTATGACCGAATTTTACGATGGGATGGCACCAACATGCATCATATACCGGTTAAAGATGCTTATCTCTTTCCGGTCAATGGTAAACTTTATGCTTCCATATTTAATGGAAATATTGTGAGGTTTGAAGGGGATAGTGCTGTATTTGTGAGTGATAAAATAAAATTTAAGGAAGATGCTGCCTTTCAGATTTTACCGGGCCCCGCCAACCAACACATCATCTTCACTTCTTCGCACGGATTGTATCTTTTTGATGAAGAAAAGGGAATAATAGAGAAATGGCAAGTTGATGCCAATGATATTTTAACCAAAAGTCAACTGTACTCCGTAGTTCATTGGCGTGACAGCTTGTATGCGTGTTCCACCTGGGCCAACGGGTTAATATTTCTGAATAAAGATGGGGTGATCGTTAAAACCCTTACCAAAAATGATGGGCTTTCAACCAACTCCTTGCGAGAGCCTATGCAAGACAGACGTAATAACCTTTGGATCGCTTCAAACTATGGCATCACCTATTTACAGTGGCCGGTTTTGAATCAGCCGTCCTCACCTCCGGCAACAATAATAACTAAAGTGACCTCCGAAGAAAAAACATTAACCACCCCGTATTTAGCCAACCTGAGTGTCCACTATGAATTACCCGTAACATTTCACTTTGCCACTCCGGGGTATGACAAAGCGGATCTGGAATATAGCTATTTCCTTGAAGGTGTTGATCAGGGCTGGTCCGAATGGAATAATGATGTAAAGAAAGAATACAGGCACACGAATGGAGGGCAATATACATTTTATGTCAAGGCGCGTCTGTTAAATGGTATGGAGAGTCAACCTGCCACGCTTACATATCATGTCCATAAACCCTGGTACTTGTCTAACTGGTTTGCCGTAGTGGTCATACTGATTTTGGTAGCATCAATCTACCTGCTCGTTCGGCTTAGGACTTTACATCTCAGCAGGATCAACCGGCAACTGGAATGCCTGGTTGAAGAAAGGACAACCGAACTGGTGGCACAAAGGGAACAGCTAAAAAACGTAAACAAAGACCTCCGAACCATGAATACCGAGCTGGACAATTTTGTTTACCGCTCATCCCATGACCTGGTAGCCCCGCTCAAATCATTAAAGGGACTGATCAACCTGGCAAAAATGGATAATCCGGGCGAGCGACAGATGCACTATCTCCAGATCATGAATTCCAGCGTCTTACGGCTGGAGGATTTCATTAAAAGTATTATGGACTACTCCATCAATACAAAAAGGGAAATCGAGCTGAAAGAAGTCGCACTTGACAGCATTATTAATGAAATAGTGGCTGAGCTAAAATACTTTGAAAAAGCTGAAAGAGTAGATTTGTTTAAGGAATATGAACCTGATTTTACTATCAAGTCAGACCCCAGCAGGCTAAAGATAATCTTTAGCAATCTGATCACCAACAGCGTCAAATACCACAACTATGATCAACCCAGACCATTCATCAAGGTAATCGCCGCCAAAACCGCAGAATATACTGAAGTTAAAATAAAGGACAATGGTCAGGGCATACCAGAGGAATTCCTCGTCAAGATCTTCGATATGTTCTTTCGGGCATCAGAAAGTGCCGAAGGCTCCGGCCTGGGCCTTTATATCGTTAAGGATACAGTGGACAAACTAGGCGCCAACATCTCAGTGGCCTCCAAATATGGTGAAGGTACTACTTTTACGTTGAGGTTGGGTAGTTGAAGCGTTTTTAGTAATCGGTGATCGGGTAATCAGTAAACGGTAAAATTGACCGTCATTGCGCGGAGAGAGGTACAGCCTGTCCCGAAAAATTTCGGGAAACGACAAAGCAATCCCCTTGTTGTGAATGACAAACTTAACCGTAATACAGACAGTCCTTGCTCAGAATCGGAAGATCACTTCGTAGTGCCTCCTACCAATGACACAATTATTCGATGTGTTGATTTATGACCAGTTGATATCTCATTTTTTGGTGCTTCAGACAGCCACTTTCCTTCTGTAGGTGAATTTTCCGTTCACTCAACCAGCAACCCACACCTACCCCTCAACTTCCCGTCTTCCTCTGCTCACCAGCCTTCCTTCCGGGCTTGGCTTTTTGCATGGGGAGTTTGCCGGGGATGTCCATGGCTTCGTTGTCATGGATTTTGTCGAGAAGCTCGGCTAATTGCTGGTGTAGTTTATGGCCTTCGGTATCAAGTGCGCCATTACGCTCCCTGTCATCAAAATAGTTGAAGGTCTGCTTTAGCAGGGTAAGTACTTCTCCTTCGTGCTTTTCGGCCTCGGCTTGCTGGTTGATGGCATCGCGGAGTTTACTAAAATGCCCTTGTAGGATTAATTCTGCAGTTGAGTCCATAATCAGTGGGGTTTACTGTGCTTTTGATTTCATTGATCGCTGTAAGCTGTTGATGAGTTTTTCTACGTTTTCCCGCTCTCTGTCAGTGGCCAGTTCTTTATACTTGGTCAGTACTCTGACTGCATCCTTAAAATCTTTTTGCATGGCCATTACCAGGCCAAGATTGTAATAGGAACTTTCGAAATCGGGTTCTATCTCTATGGAGATTTCATAATGGAGCTTGGCCAGGTTCAGTTCTCCTACTTCGGAGTAAACATTGGCGAGATTATAATGTGCTTCAAAGTGTCTGGGGTCATGCTTAAGGCAGTTCGTAAGGCAGTCGATAGCTTTTACGTAGTTTTCTCTGGCAGACTCAAGTATACCAAGGTTGCAATATGCATCCGCTACGCATTCACCTGCTTTAATAGCTTTCCAGTAGTATTCAGCGGCTTGTTCGCTATTTTCTTCATCCAGATACAGTGCCTGCTCAAAAGCGCTCTCATAGCTCTGCATGCTCACTACGCGTGCCTCGCTTGGCGGAGCTGTAAACATATTAAGCTGGCCAAAGTCCTCAAGGTTTACACACTTACGTTTACGAACCTTCTTATAGCCCAGCTTAGCGCTGTTGTTGATCGGGAACTTAACTATTTTTGCCACTTCAGTAGATTTTACTGATTACTAACCCACTTTCTGTTTTCTGCTTTTGGCCGGCTCCTTTTCTTCGGTTTTCTTTGCTTTCTTGCCGGTAGCCTTCTTCATAGGCTTTTTCTGCGATTTGGCCTGATCTATACTCTCTTTTAAGGCCGTCATAATATCCACCACTTCTGGCTCTTCCTCAGTGTAAGATACAATTTCCTTACCTTCTATTTTTGCATGGATCATTTCTTTGAGCGCTTCATGATAATGATCTGTCATGTCTATTTTATCGAAGGGCTTACTCATAGAGTCAACGAGGGTTTTCGCCAGTTTAAGCTGCTCTTTATCTGCTTCATTTACCTCATCTATCTTCGGCACATCAGCCATGTCCCGGATCTCATTAGGGCTTCTAAGCTTATAGAGCATGATGCCATTGCCATAGGGTGTAAGTAGCACCATATTCTCTTTCTCTCTCAACACCACACGCCCTACGCCTACTTTTCCTGATTGTTTCAGCGTTTGCATTAACAAGGCATAGGTTTTGGCGGCAATATCACCATCAGGGCCAATGAAATAAGGTGAATCATATAATGTAGGATGAACTTCATCTGCATTCACAAACCCTTCTATTTCAATAACCTTGGTGCTTTTTAGCTTTATTTTCTCCAAATCTTCCGAACCAATAATAACATACTGGCCCGGCTCATATTGATAGCCTTTGATAATGTCATCGGCCTTCAAAACGTCACCCGTTACTTTATCTTTTTTCTCATATTTTACGGGGTTTTTGGTTTCTTTTGACAGTTGGTTGAACCGTATGGTTTCGGTGGAGTCAATGGCAGTGTAGATCCTGATTGGAATAGTTACCAGACTAAAGCGAATATGTCCTTTCCAAATAGCTCTCATGGTTTTGAGGGGTTAAGGGTTCTGTTAAATAACGAAAAGAGCGCTCTGATTGTTTATTCCCTCAACGTGTCGAAGCACATCAAGTAATAATATAAATATATGAATATAATGTGTTAATAGTCAACATTATTAGCAAATTCAATCCTGCATATCCGGTCGCAACCTCAAAAAAACCGGCTCCCGGAAACTGCCATTGCCTGTGATCATCGTATATTCAACTTCGCAAAACAGTCTGGGCTCTACCCAGGTAGTTTTAGCTTTATCTAATGGGTCTTCATCCACAGGCTTATCTATTTCGGGTAATTTAGAAAGGTCAGCGAAGAGTTCTTTGATCATCTTATCATTAAACCCTGTGCCTACTTTACCGCGATACACCAGCCTGCCATCAACGTACTGCCCCAGATGCAAGGCTCCCAACGCTCCTTCCCTATCTCCTTTGCCCGGGGTATAACCTATAATAAGCGCCTCTGCCGTTTGTCTTGACTTTATCTTCACCCAGTTTGTGGTCCTTTTGCCGGGCGTATACCTGCTATTGCCGTCTTTCGCCATTATTCCCTCCAACTGCATCTTTTTAGTAGCCTCAAAGAGTTCTTTCCCTTCTTTAACAGCTTCGCTCATCCTGTAGGGGGTGTCCTTTCTCAAAGAGTCCTGCAACCACTCGCGACGCCTGAGCAGAGGCTCGTTGATGAGCGGCCTTCCGTCCAGGTACAGGATATCAAATACATAGCAGTAAGCCGGATATTTTTTAGAGCTTCTTTCTATTTCCGAAGCCCCGGTACGCTGCATTCGGTGAATTACTGTTTTAAAATCAGGTTTACCTGCTTTATCGAAACAAACTATTTCTGCATCAATTACAGCATTGGTAACTCTAAAAGCTTTATCTGCAGCCATCAATTCAGGAAACTGCTTGTTCAGGTTTTTATGGTTTCGGCTCCAGATATTAACCTCACCTTCATTAATAATGATAATACTCCTGATGCCATCCCATTTGAGTTCATAAATATATTCGTCACCCACAGGCACCTTATTGGAGGTACTGGCCATCATGGGTTCTGCCGGTGTGTTAAGCCAGTCTATTTGCGGTGTATCTACACGTTCCAAAAGCCATTCCTTACCTTTCATTTGATGCATGCGATATTCACCATTAACCTGAGGGCTGTTGAGGGTAAAGTAAAAACCATCTTTTTTCTTTTTGCTTATTTCATATCTGCCATTGGCATAGATCCACATATTGCCACCACCGTATTGCCCTTTAGGGATCTCACCCTCAAAGGTGATGTACTCCAGGGGATGGTCCTCTGTTTCCATGGCCAGTCTTTTGATCCCGGGCATCGAGGGCAAGCCTTTGGGCACTGCCCATGATTTCAGTACGCCACCTTCTTCAAGCCTAAGGTCATAATGCAGGTGTGAGGCATGGTGGCGGTGTACTACAAAGCCCGTATCATCACCACCGCTGAAAAGAGCCTTGGGCTCCGGTGTCTTTGTAAAGTCACGCTTTTTTCCATATTCATTAAGCTGCTCAGGAGATTTATAGTGTTTATTTGTCCCTAAAACTTTGCCTTTTGACCCTAATTTTCTTTTCGTGTGCAGTTCTACCGCATAAGCTCCCATACCTTCCCAGGCATCGCCATACTCAATTACCCGCTCATGTGCTGTTTTGATAGTATAGGCCTGCGAGTTCCCGATATCTTCAAGTTCCTCCCATGGCAGCGGCATCGAAACCGGCGCCCCGGGATAGCCCCTCAGGCTGTAGGGCGCTACAATGGTCTGACTGCTCCTGTTTCGGTAAATATCGATTAATACCCTACCCTTTCTTGCGTCCTTCTTAATGTTGAGTGTTGCCTCTTTTTGTCTCTCCACAAAGGGTTGTGCTATGTTCTTGGCAGCCTCAAAACACTCATCGAAAGTCCATTTTGCCTGCACCGGAGTCAGCAGATGTAAACCTTTCCCTCCGGTAGTCTTCACAAAGCATTGATAATCATAAGATTCAATGTGATCTTTTAAGTTAAAGGCCAGGCCTTTTAATTCCTCAAAATCGTACCCTTCGGGAGGATCAAGGTCATAAACAATATAGTCGGGATGGTCGTGATGGGGGCGTTTGGCATGCATTTGATGTAACTCAAGGCAGGCCATATTGGCGAGCCATACCAGCGAGGCTTCCTCCGTGGCCATGATGTAGTCTTTCTTCTGCTCGCTGCCCAAGGCCACATACTCCAGCCAGTCAGGTGCCCATTCCGGCCTGTTCTTTTGAAAAAACCGTTCGCCATCAATACCATCAGGAAAACGGATCAGGGAAAGCGCACGACCTTTTATGTGGGAAAGAATAGTTGGGGCAATAGACAGATAATACTGGATAACTTCAGCTTTCACAATGTGATCATCCGGGTACAGTACCTTGGTAAGGTTAGAAAGCTCCAACTTGCGTTTACCAATCTGAACAAACTGAGAATCGCGCCCCATGAATACAATTTAGTGTTTTCCTACGGTTTTTCTATGATTATCAGAAACAACAGTGTTCTGCTGACATTGTTGGGCTAATGCCAGTGTTTGGCATCGGGAAAATGATTATATTCAAATAAAATCGATGACCCATGTTATCTCTTCTTCAAAAGCCTGTTTATCAATTATTGATCACTCAGATGCTTTCCATACTGGCCATGGTTATCTACAGGCCAAATGACGTGAATGCCACATGGACTGTAGCAGGTTTGTTTTATTTTCTCTTCATCATTATTAACTCGATATTGGTGTGGCCGGCAACGTCCCCGTGGCTATACTTTTTTATTTCAATAGGCTTATCCATAGTCTATCTGCTCATCTCCTGGTTGGTTTGTGCAGGTACGATCAGACTTTTTAACCTAAAAGGTTCAGGTGAAAGCAGCATGGTATTTCTGGTGATCATTTATCACCCTGCCTCCATTATGTTTGTCATGCTCATCAAATGGATCTATTATAAGCTGTTCTAAGCCCATAAAAACAAAAGCGCCCGAATGAAATAACTCCACCCGGGCGCTTATATAATCTTAAATTATTGTTACTCTTTTACCACCTTAAGGGTTTGCTCCAGACCATCAAGTTCACTCTGCACTTTGATGATGTAGATTCCCTCAGGAAGGCTTTCCATATCAAGTTGATATTCATTTACCCCAAAAATGAGGTCAACATCCCTGCGTACATGCACTTTGCCCATGATGTCCAATACCTGTATAGTAGCTTGCGCATCTTCTTCCGACGTAAAGGTAAGGTTTACAAAACTAGTGAATGGGTTAGGGTAAACAGATACTTCAAAGCCACTCACTTCGTTAGGCACATAGTTTTCATGATCTTCCAGGGCACTTGTTCTTGCTCCGTTTCTGCCTTTTTCAGGAATAAGATTATAGATACCATCTACATCATAACCATCAGCATTGCCAAAGAAGTTTGACGGCTGGGATACATCCTTAATGCGAATATATTTGGCCTTTTTAATGCCTGCAGTGGCCAGATCAAACTCACCATCCTGGCACGTGGTACCGAGTGAATAGAAGTCTGACCCGTTGTCTGATGCGAACACCTCGGCAGACTCAGGATACCAGTAACACGGCAAGTTGAGAGGACCGAATGTACTTTCAAAAAGTCTGAATTCATTGCCCTGCAGATCGTACATGTAATTGTCGAGTTCCAGGGTGATCTCTCCTCCGAAGCCAAGGCTTACGAAGTTGAAATAGAAGTTTTCAAGTGGTTGTCCCAGGGCTTTTTCAGGATAGCTTCTTGTCCAGTGTACCGGTCTGCCATTCCTTCTTTTTCCCTGAACAAATGAAACTACATTTACTGCTGTAAAATCATTGAAGGTAACCTCTTCTTCAAATTCAAACCGAGCAGATACGATCATATGATCGGACACTGTTGATGCATAATCACTGTCATAGTATTGATAACCGACTCTGGCCGAGCCATCAATGAAGGCTTCTGCAAGCTCATCAGAGGAAATAATATGGTCGATCATATTCTCTCTGAACACATAAGAGCGGAAGCCCTGCTCGCTTAACGTTAACGTCAGCAGTTCGTATGATGCCGTATCCATCACATAGGCTTCGTAGGTAGATGCAGAAGATGATACTCCATCAGCAACAGTAAAGTCAAGGTCATCATTGTAATCACCCAGCATGATCACATTGGCATCTGCATAATAAGTATCCAAAGAATCTTTTAGTACCTCTACGTCATACTTACGCATATCATACCGGCTTTGGGCACCTGAACTGCCATTGGCACGGGCATGCACGGCTACCATATGAAGTCTCTTGGTAACACCGTTTATTGTGACGTCAGCCACCAGCATGTAGGGCAATCTTCCACTGGCCCAGAAACGTGAGGGATCCTCAGGGTACCCTGTGAGGAATGAAGCATCGCCACCATTGTACAATGGATGAACCGTTGACAAAAGTGCTCTTGATGCTGTAGTATCAGGCACTACCGTAGTAGTATTGTAAATAAATCCAACATGCTGAGCATCTGCACTTCCCGGATAAGAGGTAGCCGAAGAAAGTACATAGTCATATCCTGGTAGTTCACTGATCAACTGGTCGAATAAAGCCAGATCAGTGATCTCTTCTACTGCAATTACATCTGCATCAAGTTGCTGCAAAATGGCTTTTACACTATCTTTTTGTATAGCATCTGAGTTAGGATTACCTGCTGCAGGTGAATTATTTTCATCTCCAAACCACTCAATATTCCAAGCCGCAATATCAAAGGTTTCGGAAACAGGTATACTCAGGTCATCACCTATAGGTTCGTACTTCTGTGCACACGGCATATCTCCGGCGTTTCGGGGCAATAACTGGTAAATATTCAGGAAACGACCAACAATTCCGGACACTACACTACAGGTATCCGGCTGGGCATATCCTACAAGTTCCTCGACATCTGCGTCTATCCGGAGCTCTCCTGAGCCGCTGGCATCACTAATTGAATAGTTGGAATTACCAAAAAGCAAGTGACCGGGTTGAGGGAAAGTAATGTTGGTCACTGTTACCAACTCACCGGGATGCAGGCTCAACTCGCTAAGAGAGATCACCTTTGGAACAACAGGCTGGCTGGCCGGACCGAAGTTTTCTAATACAGAAACATTGGCCAACTGCACCTGATCATTGAAGGCATCCCGAACAGCAGTGATCTTTACTGAATCACCAATCTGGAACAGCATATCTCCATGTACTGCTGCATCGAACACCGCAATACCCGCAGTACTATCCTGGAGGTAGGCAGGGCCACCAAAGTTATCGGTTGCTGTAAGTATACCGAGAATCGTTACTGGCTCTCCTATGGCTTTGGCACGAGCCTCTGCAATGGTGATCACCTCGCCTGGCTCAACCACACCGCCACCATTTTCTGCTCCTGGTGTAGGAGTTTCAGTTGCATAGGATGAGGTATTTCTTGCTCCTCCGGAACCATTGGGTAACCGTTGAAGTGATTGATTGTCTTTATCTCCTCCGGCGTCTTCATTGAGTTGGGCTTCGCCAGCATTCAACAGCACCAGAAGTTCTGCATCGTCGCTGTCATTAGTACCATAAACAACTGCATCAACAAGGTTTGCGGTAGTTACCAGTGTACCATTAGGAAAATCAGTCGCATCTGCCTGGTAAAGTGCAATAGCATCTGCTCCGTTTTGTAAACCATTGTTTGCAAAGATGAGATCAACATTAGGAACAGCCGCATTACCAAGCACAAAATAGCCATCTGCATTGGTAGTGTATCCATCCAGGTCAATCGCATTATAGCTGGCATCACCGTTGCCATTGTACAGCACAACTACCAGGCCATCAAGAGGTGAATTGCCCACGCCGCCATCGTACAGTTCAATAAATTCTGCTTCGTCTGATCCCGGAGTGTCTACATCTATTTCGTTGATCACGATACTTAAAGGCTCAGTGAGGTTGGTATTGGCCGATCCCGGGGTTGGAATAGCTGCCAGGTATGTGTCGGTGTTCCTGAGGCCGCCAGCTCCATTAGGATACCTCTGTAAGGAATGAAGGTCTTTATTGCCATTCATATCTTCATTGAGTTGTGGCTGACCGGCATTTAGCAACACCAAAAGCTCTGCATCGTCACTGTCGTTGGTATCATAAACCACTGCATCAATAAGATTTATCTCAGTCACCAAAGTGCCTGAAGGAAAATCAGCGGCTGTACCGGAATAAAGTGCTACGGCATCTGCGCCGTTTTGCAGGCCATTGGATGGGAATTCAATGGATACGCCGGGTACTCCGGTATTTCCTAGTACAAAATAACCCTGCGCATTAGTAGTGAATCCACTCAGATCAAAAGCGTTGTAGCTTTGATCATTGCTACCATTATAAAATACCAATACTAATCCGTCAAGCGATGTATTTCCAACACCTCCGTCATAAAGTTCCACAAACTCGGCAATATCCGTACCGTCAGTATCAGCATCTATCTCATTGATAACCAATGTTGCCGCGGGTCCGTCCTGTATGGTATTTGAAGCGCCGGGTGTATTGATGGCCTCTCCGGGTTCAGCTTCTGCTGTAGGGAAATCAGGCAAACCGGCCCCTGCAAAGCTATTTCTAATCCAATCACTGGATGTGTCGCTATCCTGACCATCAGGAATCCTGGATGCTCCCCCAACTGTGAATGTGGAACCATCAAAATCGGCTGTAAGCTGTGTGCCCAGGTAATTAAGATCACCAGTGCCACCATCGTAAACACTTACTGCATCAATCACCGACTCCCATGATAAAGTATCCAGTACGCCATCATCCTCAGGGTCAAGGTCATCTCCCAATGAGCCGGTAAAATTTTTAACCAATAGAAGCGATACAGAACCATTTTCAAAGGCATTGCTTAACAGTCCGGTAGTCCAAAAACCTGACGCATCAGTAGTCCCTAACTGAATAACCTCATCAATAATACCTGCTGACGGGCTGTCTCCCTCTATTTCGAGCAGCCAAAGGTCTGAGTAATCAGTATCCGGGGCGCCATAGATCTCAACAAACTCATTGGTATCGGAACCTGTATGATTAAATACAAATTCATTGATCACGGGATTGATCTCAACCGCACCGAAGCTCTGGCCGGCGTTAATGGCATTGTAGCTTGATGGTGAGTCGCTCTGCCAGCTAAAATCCGCATATTCTGTACCGTTACCGGCTAGCTGCAGTGAATTACCAATAGCAGTTGAGCCACTTTCACTCACACCAATGTCGGTGCTAAGCAATCCGTCTGCGCTACCACCTACAGCAGTAAAGGCGCCTTCATAGCTAAGGAACTGAATAACATTATTTGCGGCATCTATCAAAGCCAGACCATCTGGTGATCCGTTTTGAACACCTGCCTGATCAAAGAAAATGGCTCCGTAGCCATTTTGTTGGTTTGTAATGATCCCTGAAAGGGAAACAGAGGCATATAGAGCCCCTCCGCTGCCGTTGTAAAATTCCAGGGTATAACCTGACAAGTCAGTCCCGGCAGGTCCTGCGATTTCGACACCTTCCTGGGTGTCGGCTCCATCATTGTCGTAATGAATTTCGTTGATAAAAATGCTCTGAGCGTAAGCACCCAGGCAAATGTGCATCATCAGAACTATTGACAATAGTCTGTAAAGTTGTTTCATATGAGGATAGGTTTAAGTAGTTGATTATTAGGGTAAAGGTAGAGAATACCCATTAAAAACCAAGAAGAGCAAATGTTAAATTATCTTTATGAAATAGGACAATTTAACAGCGATAAATTAAAGATTATAACATGAGCGCATAAATCACTGATTATCAACACGCAACATGAACCAAAAAGAGGCCGTCCCGGAAAGCATGTTTGAACGGCCTCAGTTTTTTGTTAAAGAGATTTCTTGTTTAGCTGTTCTAATATATTGACACTATAAGATCATCTCTAAAGTGAGTTATGTTTTCCAATATTAAGCGTATTGCATTTTCAACTCCATGAGTTGAAAAATAGCTTCATCTATTTTGGTTTTATGGTTTTTGAGCAATGAGCTGGTAGTTGGTGGCAGGTCTTGCATGGCCAGTACTTCGTTGTAATCTCCCCAGGTGGTTATCTCTCCCTTTCTGCATTCTTCAAGTATAGCTTCCTCACTATTACTGCTTATTGCCTTCTTTAAGTCCATCCATTTTCTATGCAAATCACTCCCTACACTGGTTCCTTTCCCCTTCTCAGGGTCGCCTCCCAAATTCTTGATCTCCCCTTTCAGGTCATGCCCAAACCTATACCTCTGCTCAACATAGGTTTTAAAAAATTTCTTGAGTTTTGGATCGTCAACATCTTCAACGGCCTCCCGGTATCCGTATTCCGCATCATAGTTACGGGTGAGC
>NZ_SMLW01000294.1 GCF_009711405.1 Fulvivirga kasyanovii
CGTAACCATCGACTCTGAACTGAAGCAGGACTTTCAGGTTTCTGTGTCTGAAACAGGCCCCACAACTATAAATTCTGAAAAAACTTTTGATGCAACTACTGACGCACAGGTTTTGAATTTTGGAGATAAGATCAACGGATACGAAATGGACTCATTGACCTTGGAGTTCAAATCATACGCAGGCTCTGCCGATATAAACCTCGACAACGCTTCCCTTAATATAAAAAAAGCTGATGGTAGCAGTCTGGGTTCATTCACCCTCGTACCTTCTACCAACCTGCAGGTAATTAACCTGAAACAATTTGATGACAGCAATGTGGTAATCACTCTTACATTTGACGCCAACTCCACACAAGCTATTGCTGATGCATTTCTGGCTGACAATAAAATCAGTATTGCGGTATCCGCTTCTGTTGATGGGCAACCGGCTGATTTTACGGTAGAGGCAATTTTATATTTGAAAGTATCCGGTTCACTGGCAAGCTGACAAAACCGGTAAAGGAACAAAGGCTGCTTCAATGTTGGCTATAACTTTTGAAGCAGCCTTTTTTTGTTTTTATAAGCCGCTCACTTCCACATCGGAAGCGATCTTCTTCACGAGACCTTGTAAAACCTTACCGGGTCCGCACTCTACGAACCTGGTAGCTCCGTCCGCCACCATTTGCTGTACTGATTGTGTCCACCTAACCGGCGCGGTAAGTTGTGAAATCAGGTTTTCCTTGATCTCATCTACATTAGTCGACGGTTTGGCATTTACGTTTTGGTAAACAGGGCAAATGGGCTGGCTGAACGTAGTATTTCTGATCGCTTCGGCCAATTCTTCACGGGCAGGTTCCATCAGAGGAGAGTGGAATGCTCCGCCTACAGGTAAAGGCAGTGCCCTTTTTGCTCCGGCTTCCTTCATACGCTCACAGGCAACTTCAATTCCTTTGTTGGTACCTGAAATAACCAATTGTCCAGGGCAATTGTAGTTGGCAGCTACCACCACCTCATCGATACCTTCACAAATCTCTTCGACTTTAGCATCATCCAGCGCTAGTACTGCTGCCATGGTTGAAGGATTCATTTCACATGCTTTTTGCATGGCCATAGCCCTTTGAGATACCAGCCTCAGCCCATCCTCAAAAGACAGGGTTTTGTTGGCCACCAAAGCAGAAAATTCACCCAGGGAGTGTCCGGCAACCATATCCGGCTTAAAGCCTTCAGTGGTTTCGGCCAGTACTACTGAGTGCAAAAATATAGCGGGCTGAGTCACCTTGGTTTGCTTAAGCTCATCGGCCGTGCCTTCAAACATTATATCCGTTATTCTGAAACCAAGGATCTCGTTGGCTCTCTCAAATAGCTCCTTGGCCTTTGCATTACTTTCATAAAGCTCTTTACCCATTCCGGGGAACTGCGCCCCTTGACCGGGGAATACATATGCTGTCATAAGTTTCGTTTTAAGTCAGGACGCCAAAATTAAAGATTTTTTAATAAGCATCTAAAAATCTTTGTTTCAATTCAGGGTTGGGCATCCTGCAGGCATCCTGTCTGCCAAACCATTTGTACCGGTTGGCGGCGATCAGATCATAAACAGCATCGCGTATGAAGCGGGGTATAATTTTGAATATGTAAAGCAATTTCCATCCTCCCGGAAGCTGTCTGGCTATATAAAGGGCTGCATCACTTCTGGTCATCAGCTTGCCTGACTTAGTGATGACAACAATACTATTCAGAGCCTCTGTATCATAGTTATAGCTATGTAGTATCTCTTTGGATCTTTCTGATTGCAGCGAACCAAAAACGAACCTTCGGGCATGGTCCCTGTCCAGCACAAAACTCACAGATCCATTGCAGAGATTACAAACCCCATCAAAGAGGATGAGGTCTTTATCGCGGCCTACAGGGGTCAGCGTACTATGTGTATCCATCCTTTTAGCCGTTCAGAAGCATTCTCAGGGTCAACGGTGTCGTAAGTAACATTGGCTTCATAGAAATATACTCCGGATGAAAGCTCCTTACCATCATCACTCTTGCCATCCCAGTTAATATAAATGGTTTTCTCAGTACCTACACGACCTTTATAGGAATAAACCTGTGTCCCCCATCTGTTAAACACTTTGAAATCTATCGACTCAACAAACCTGACACAACGGAGTTGGATCTCCTCGGCTTTAGGGTTATTAAAAGATTCTGGTCCAAAAGGCCTGAAAACATCATTAAAGCCATCCTGATTGTCAGGGGTAATAATATTAGGCAACTCTATGTAAGGACAATTGTCTACGCAGAATTCTTCACTAAATTCACTCTCATTACCAGACCGGTCAATCGCTTTCACCTTATAACACCCTTTGAAGGAATTGTTAAGAGGAATAGGACTGAACTCGTTGTGAATATAGAAAGTATCTCTGACCGTGGCCAGCAATTGATACTCAGAACCCTTGGTGCGTGCATAATAAAGTTCATAAACATTAACATCGTCCTGGCAGTCGTCAAGGAAATCTGTAGACCACCTTAAAATGTTTTCATATACGGCATCAGAAAGATCACACCCCAGGTTTTTAACAAACTGTTCACAGTTTAATCCCGTAATACTTAACTGCGGAGCACAGGGAGGTATGGAATCACTCGGCTGTGCACATACCATTTGGGAGAAGTTTAACAGCGGAGAACTAATGGCTGGGTTACCGTAAGTTCCTTTGGTCATTATTTTATAGCAATATACCTTGTCATCCCTAAGCGCAGTATTATTAAACTGGCCTGAATCCACATAAACAAAGCCGTTTAAGTTTACGTCTACTTCATCAATCAACTGAAGCTCGGCATCGGTAGCACCTTCCTCTCCACGGTAAATTAAATGCTTACTATCAGGTGGGAAAGGAATAACATTAGACCATGGTACCTCAGCGCTCCACCTAAGCTCTATCCTCTGAAACTGAGGCACAGGCTCCAGCCTTACAGATGAAGCCACCGCTGAGAAAATTGGGTCTTCATCACCTACTACTGCATTCGGAGCTTCGAGTTCTATCCTGTAATTGTAAACTTTATCCGTGGTATTTAAACCGGTATCCCTGAACTCCAGTCTGTCGGTAGTGGCGTCATCAACCTGCACGCTGTGTACCTCCACAATGTTAGCATCTCCGGTAAATCCTTCCGCCCTATAAACCTTATAAATGTATGGGCGTGGATATATGTTATCATCAATTTCATAAGGTTCTCTCCAGGCAACCAGTATTTCACCATTCGACTCACCGGTTTTCTCCACCGATACATTGGTAATTATCGGGTCTTCTGCAGGAACAAATTCAAAACAAAGCTCATCAGATACGATACTCTCACCACCTGCGGGCTGAGCAAAAGTAGCCACCAGCCTGTAGCAGTATTTAGCAGCAGCAGCCAGATCAAGGTCTTTATACGAAGTGGCGCTGGCATCAACTTCATTGATCAGCTTGTAGCCTGCATTCTCTCTGATCCCTGTTTCACAATCATCAGGCGTGTAAGGGTTGCTATCTACCCTCCTCCATATCTGTATCTGATTGGCATTAGAGCAGATGTAAGGATCCCAATTGAGTAAAATACCCTGTCCATCCTGCTGAACAGATGTAAAATCAGGCTTAGGTCCTACGACTGTAATGTTCCAGGTGGCAAAGCTTACGAGTTTCGGTCCGTCAGCGGGATTGTCAGTAATTTTAAATACTACCTGATACGGCTGGTCTCTTATGTCCAGACACTCAGTCTCCCACGTAAACCTCAATTCAGCCGGTGGTGTTGATGGCTGGAATGAGCCATCGTCGGGATCAACAGTGGCCCCAAGATCAAACACCTGGGAAAAAGCCTCTATTTTTACGTTATCATTATCCGGGTCTGTTCCGAATATAACTTCATCTATGGTTTCTCCGGCCTCAACGCAGATGTCTTCCGGTATTTGTAGTTCCGGTCTCTCGTTATCACAGTCTTCCACTATGATCTGCATATCCCGGGTCACAAAACCCAGCTTAAACCAGTCTCCGTTTATTTTTCTGTATTCTTTAACTATAAAAGCAACATTATATTCACCTACAGCGCCAGGAGCATCCCATTTCAGTTCACCCGAAATTGGGTCTATACTAAATGTAGGCGTGCCATTCATGTTTTCATTTCCCTGATTGTAATTCTCATAAAATCCCTGGGCATTAGGATCTACGTAGCCATCTACTACAGTTCCAACCTCTTTTTTAGGGGTAACCAGTTCAAATGCTATACTATCCCCATCCGGGTCATACGCTCCGGGATTGTGGAAGAAAGCCACACCGGGGCAAGCCCTGTCAATAGGTGGGATAAGCAAAACGGGTGAATTATTGCAACCTAAGAATGGGTCAATGTTGATTTCAGTCTCTACATAGAATGTGGTGTTTACGGAATTGTCGATATTCAAAACACCTTCGTTACGATTTGGCTCTACATAGCCTATTACATATTTGCCAGGGGAAGAATAGGTGTGTTCAATGGTGAAAGAAGCTGTAGCCACCTGCGGCCCCAGGTCCGAACGATCACTATTGTCTATTTGTGGCAACTGAATTGGGTCGGTTCCATCTCCAAAATCCAAAAAACCATCCCCAAACTTAACTTCGGATC
>NZ_SMLW01000386.1 GCF_009711405.1 Fulvivirga kasyanovii
AAAGAAGCCGTCCCTAACCAGGGGACGGCCATAGACTGTTCTCGTTAAAACCAACTAAAAACGGAGTATAACAGCTTTGTTCAACCTAACCGAATAAGGTAAGGCAACTGCCATGCCAATACTTTAATGCGCAGGAATACTTGATTTTAAAGCAAAATATCAGCCTGATGAGTTTCAAATAAAGAAATATGTCCCAAATCGAGTAAATCCGTTTTGATTATTCTTTGGTAAGGAACCTATCTAATATAGCATCTGCTGCATGCTGATAGGTTGCATGTACCTTATTTTCGCTGATCATTTTCAAGGCTTGTTCGTTCAAGGTAAATATAGTTTAAAGGGGACAGCCTGTCTACTTTAGGAAATCTGTTTTCACTGGTGTGTTTAAGGAGGCCAAGCATCGGTTAAATTCGCTAACGTTTTACGAACAGAAGGGAGAGAATTGGATATACTGGTAATAAAAAAGCCGCCCTTTACCAGAGGGCGGCTTCTGACTGTTTTCGTTAAAACCAACTAAAAACGAAATAACAGCTTTTGTTCAACCTAACCGAAGAAACTAAAACAACAGCCGTGCCAACACGTAAGTGCTTTTAAAACGCATTTTTTAAGGTTAGCTGCCTCATTTAACGTCTCAAATAGAGAAATTTATCCCAGGTTGAACTAGTTGCTTATCTCGTTTTACTAATGCGTCTGATGTATTGATAACAAAATATTGTCTAATGCACTGTTAAAAAGCTCAGGATTTTCAACCATAGGGTAATGGCCTGTTGCACCGACCGACTCAATCTGGAATCCATTCTTACAATTTGCTTCCAGCCCCTCCACATAAGTAGGCTCAGCCGTGCTATTGATGAGGTAGAGCTTCAAAGGTAATTTTTGAAGCAGCTCAGCCGTGCTTCCAAAGCCCTGCATGAGGTCTTTTAATGACTTGTAGCCGATAGTAGGATCGGTGTTAGCTATGTCATTCATAACAGCTTTCTTTACTTCTGCCGGAGTAGAGGGCTGAAACAGCGTTTTCTCGGAGTATGCAGGAGCATTTTTTGTGAAATCACTTTCAAGTGCTTTGAAATAGTTTTCCAGATACTTCATATCCTCCGGAGAGAACTCTACACCTACAAATTTGAAGTTATCAACACCCACCAGCCCGATGACTTCTGACGGCAGATCCATGGCGACGTGTAACATGATATCACCTGACATCGAGTGGCCAATAACTACTACATTTTTAAGTTTTTCTTTTTTTATAAACCCAACTACATCATCTGCATATTCCTTAATTGTCCACTCCGTTCTGCCTTCTGCAGTAGATTTGCCAAAACCCGGCAAGTCCATGGCATATACATTATAGTCATTGCTGAAATGGGTTATCTGATCCTTCCAATAGCCGCTGTTAATGCACCAGCCATGTAAAAAAAGTAACGTTGTGTCGCCGCTACCACTTTGCAGGTAATTGATCTTTACTTTGTCGTTAATGCTGACTTGTTCTTTCTTCATTGGGTTTGGGGTTTGCGCGCAGGCTCCACCTGCTATCAACAGGCAGGTAGCCGCAGCTAGTATTAGTTTTTTCATGGGATAATTGTTTACGCAATAGTAATAGCTAAAACTGTCAACCCTATGTCAGCAGATAAAAAATATTTCTCTGTAATACCTGTTTATTTTCCTATCAGCACTTCATATTCAGTTGGCACAGTCACCCCTTGAAATTGATTGGTCAGCCCATAGAATATTAAAACAGTTAAAGCAACACCCACAACCAAGATCAATCCGGACTGCCGGGACGGTGATATGCCAAGGATGAACCGATTCATTTTCTTATGGTGAATAGCTGCTAAATGACCAAAAAATGAAAAGATGGCAAGACCATAATAAGGGATAAAAAACAAATTGTAAGGAAATGCATTTAGTCCGGCTACGCCAAAATAAAAGTTGGTGTCAAGGTGCAGCACTATCCTGCCGATGAAAATAGCGCTTAAATGGATAGTGAGGAAAACAGCCATATACAACCCCGACCACAGGTGTAATTTTTCATATTTGGAAGTAGTATATTTCCGATACCGCCTGAACAGTGTGAAACCAGAAAACATCTGAACAAAAACAGCGGCCAATAAAACCATTTCCGCAAAGAGGTTGCGATAAAAGTGCCGCAGTATGCTCATCATTTTAATGTGAGTATCAGCACCCCATATAGCAGTTATATGGTTGAACAAGTGCAGACCAATAAAAATGGTGAGTATAATGCCTGATAAGTAATGAATTCTCCTCATATTCTTTTGAGTTCAAAGATCAGGCATAAATGCTTGCGGGCATTTGACATAGATCAAATTCCATTTTTTGGATTGCGGATCCTGCTTAAAGTCTCCAGGGTAATACCCAGGTATGATGCTATATGGGTCAGAGGAATCCTTTGAGTAATATCGGGCCGGATCTTCAACAGGTTTTCATATTTCTGCAGCGCAGTTTCAAACTGAATGGACACCACTCGCTGTTGCAGTTGAAGGAGCGTTTTGGTAACCACAACTTTTGTAAGCCGCTCAAAATCATGGTATTTATCGGAGAGTTGCTCTACCTTATCCTTTGAAAGCTCCAATAAAATACCCGGTTCTAATATTTCAATAAAATGTGGACTGGGAACATCCAGAAAGAAGCTGTTGATAGCAGTTATAAAGTCATTTTCGAAAGCAAACCAGTCCGTAATATCTTTGCCATCTTTTAAATAATACGCTCTGGCGCATCCTTTAACAATAAAGTAGGTTCGATCCGCATATTGACCTTCTCGCACCAGGACAGCCGGCTTACTGAAAGTGAGTACTTTAAGAGATTCTGTCAGATCAGCTTTACATGACGTTGATAAGGGGGCATAGGTATCATTTATAATTTTAATGATTTGATGGATATCAATGTTTGCTTTCATTTGATAAACTCAGGGTATTAGACGGTCCCTTATGCTCAAAACTCGACACTATGAGCGTAACTTACCAAACCCAGACCAACTAAATTTGGCACCTTCCTTCTCACACAAGATAATATCGGATCAATTTATTGCACCAAAGAATTGTCAAACTTTATTGAGCTTAATCAGTTTAGTTATAATTTTCCGGCTCAATTTGACTCCGGGGATTAAGCCGGCTTTCCAAAAATCAGATAAAATAAGTAGTTGTGACAGATAAATTACGTCCCTTAATGTTTGTAGGCACAGGCTCTGACGTCGGTAAAAGTATCCTATGCGCAGGCATTTGCAGGATATTGAAACAGGACGGCTACCAGCCGGCACCCTTCAAGGGCCAAAACATGTCTAACAACAGCTATGCTACTCCGGATGGCAGAGAAATAGGAAGAGCACAGGCCGTGCAGGCTGATGCAGCCGGCCTTCCGCCTCATACAGACATGAATCCCATTCTGCTAAAGCCCAACAGTGACCAAACATCACAACTGGTCATCAATGGCAAGCCCGCAGGAAACCAATCTGCGCTTTCTTATTTCAGACAAACTGACCGCGATAAGCTTTTTGAAATTGTAATGGAAGCTTTTAACCGCCTTAGCCCACAGTATGCACCTATAGTAATAGAAGGGGCCGGAAGTATCTCGGAGCTGAACCTGAAAGCGCGGGACATCACCAACATGCGGGTAGCTCTGAAAGCAAACGCTGCTACTTATTTGATTGCAGATATTGATCGGGGTGGTGTATTTGGTAGCATATACGGTACACTGGAGTTGCTCACAGCAGAAGAGCGCAAACTGATCAAAGGCATTATTATCAATAAATTCAGAGGTGACATCAGGCTGTTTGAAGATGGCAAAAAGATACTGGAGGAGATCACCGGAGTACCCGTAGTCGGTGTGGTACCCTATTTTAGAGATATTCACATTGAAGAAGAAGACGCGGTGACTATCGTAAACAAGAATTTCTCCAGTAAAGCAATGGTCATCAATGTAGCTATCGTACTACTTTCAAGAATGTCAAACTTCACGGATTTTAATGCCCTGGAAAGAGACCCACGGATACACTTATACTATACCGACAAACCTGAGGAACTAAAAGAAGCTGATATCATCATTATTCCCGGCACCAAAAGTACCCTTGGGGATCTACAGGAAATACGTAAAAAAGGGCTGGTCAAAGAAATACTTTCAGCTTATACCAAAGGGAAAAAGGTTGTAGGTGTTTGCGGGGGTTATCAAATGCTGGGGCAGGAGATTCACGACCCTGATGGCGTAGAAGGAGCAACCAGTGCTATCCCGGGTATCGGGTTACTGCCTGTATCAACTACCATGCTGGGTAATAAAACAACCGAGCAGGTCAGTTTCAATTTCCTGTCCTCCACTGAAGATTGTTCAGGATATGAGATCCATATGGGAGAAACAGCGGTATTAGAAGGCAGCTCCCAACCCGTAAATCAGATCCATAACGGAAAGACTGATGGCTTCTACCTCAATGACAAATGCTGGGGCACCTACATACATGGTATTTTCGATAACCCTGTAGTGGTTGATCACTTACTTTCCGGGTTAGATGCCACCGAAGTAAAACTACAGTCACATCATGAATACAAAGAAGAGCAGTTCGATAAACTGGCTAGTTTGCTGCGCGAATGCATGGATATAGACTACATCAAGTCCACCGTAACGTCTCCCGTACTACATGACCACCAGGAGGAAAGCGATAGATGAGCCACGGAGACGATCTATACAATTTTGATTTTGACTTTAGGGCTAACTTCAGTTCTAATGTTTGGCATGGTGGCACACATCCGGCTTTAGTCGCCGCTTTGCAAAATGTACTCGGTAATTTACAGAGTTACCCAGCTCCGGATGCCCAGAGCCTTACTTCACAAATAGCACTTCATCATCATGTTGAAAGTGAAAATGTGGTGGTAACAAACGGCGCTGTAGAAGCCTTTTATTTGATTGCACATGCTTTTCGCAATAGCTCAGCAACCATTTACTTCCCTACTTTCTCAGAATATGAAGCCGCTTGCAGAAGCCATGCGATAAAGATAAATTACATGCCCAGACATAAGTTATCCACATCAGGCATTACCTCAACACTGGCTTTCATCTGTAATCCTAATAACCCTGACGGGCAAGTTACAACCAGAACACAACTTGACCTGTTGGTAAGCAGCCACCCGGACACCGTATTTGTTATTGATGAAGCCTATGGCGATTTTGTGATAGGCGATTCACCTTCTTGTGTGGATATGATCGGTGTGCACGATAATGTTATTATTGTTAAATCACTGACCAAGCTCTTCGCCATACCCAGCTTACGATTGGGGTACATGCTGTGTAGCCCGGCCATGCAGCAAAAAATACTAGCCTGTAAAATGCCCTGGAATGTTAACCAGATAGCCATAGAAGCAGGGAAGTTCATCTTTGACAACTATGAAAGCATCAGGCCGGATATCGATCAGCTTATGCAGCTATCGCAAAATCTTCGTAAGGAGATCGATGAGATTAAGGGACTTAGTATTTTACCCTCATCAACCCATTATTTTCTGGTCAGGCTTGATCGGCCCAAGGCTTCGGACTTAAAGCAATACCTTGCCTATGAGCACAGACTCCTGATCCGTGATGCATCTAATTTTTATGACCTCGATCAATATTATATCAGAATTTCTCCCCAAACAGAAGAAAAAAATCTGCTTTTAGTTAATGCGCTAAAAACATGGAGCAAAAGTATTTAGTCATACTTCCACTATTGCTGGGCTACCTGCTCGATCTCACGCTGGGAGACCCCAGGTGGTTGCCCCATCCCATCAGGTGGTTTGGCCAATGGATCAGCTTTGGAGAAAAACGCTTAAATAAAGGCAGCCTCAAAGTGTTAAAAGGGGCGTGCTTAACCATACTTTTGACCGGAGGCGTGTTTATATCATGCTATCTCCTGATAGAGGCTGTCCGACCCTATCTCTATGTTTATTATCCCATCACCTCAATCTTGCTTTTCTTTGCCCTCGCCAACAAAAGTCTTGTACAAGAGGGAAGGGCAGTATTCTCAGCATTAGGCCAAGATATTGAAGCAGGCCGGAAAAGGCTTTCCTGGATTGTAGGTAGAGAAACTGATCAGTTAGACGAAAATAAAATCCGACTGGCTGTATTTGAAACGCTTTCTGAAAATCTGAGTGACGGAGTGATAGCACCACTTTTTTATTATTCCATTTTCGGTGTTCCCGGAGCCTTGGCTTACAAAATGATCAATACACTCGATTCAATGATCGGATATAAAAGTGACCGGTATCTACACTTCGGAAGGTTTGCGGCAAAACTGGACGATATCGCTAATTTTGTGCCTGCCAGAATCACGGCTCTCCTGATGGTTGGATTAACAATGAGTAAAAGAGGCATGATATATATCGTCAATTATGGCAACAAACACAACAGTCCTAATGCAGGTTATCCTGAAGCTGCTCTTGCAGGAATTTTAAATTGTCGGTTCGGCGGCCCCAACTATTATCATGGAAAGCTGGTGCAGAAACCTTTCATCGGCACCAACGATAGAATGGTCGCATATAGCGAAATTGATAAAGTGGCTATGATCAATCATATGGTTACCCTTTTATTTGTCATCATAATTATTGGTATCCAATGGGTGATTTAGCTACAAACAGGTTTATCATTACAGGAGCCGCGAGCGCCGGGAAAACCACACTTATAGAAGAGTTGAGCAAAAGGGGATTCAATTGCTACGAAGAGGTTTCGCGTCGAATTATCAGACAGCAACTAAGCATTTCATCCAATGCGCTGCCATGGCATGACATGAAAAGGTTTTGTTCCCTCACGTTTGACACCATGATTACGGAGCATACTTATCAGGCTGATTCCACACTTAGTTTTTTTGATCGGGCCATACCCGACATCATTGCCAACCTGGACTCCCGGAAGTTACACATACCTGATAGTTACACACAGGCTGTTGTTGACGCCGGATACAACAAAAATGTGTTTGTTTTGCCCATACATCCGGCCATTTTCGTCAATGATAACGAACGCAGAGAAACCTATAAGCAGGCCGAAGAGATTTATCGATCCATCATCAAAGTTTATCAATCATTAGGATTTGTATTACATGAGATTCCGCTAATGCCTGTCGACCAGCGGGCAGAAATGGTACTCACTAAACTCCATACTTATAACTATGATATTGTTTAAAAACCCGATTATATGCAATGTAATTGCCATCCTCTGTTTAGGCACCCTTCTCAGATGTACGCCTGCACAAACAGAAGCTGCTCACACAAACCACACGCTCGAACTCACATATGCTAAAAGGTTTGATGCGAGCTATCTTGAGTCCGGAGCTGTTGAGGTAAAAATAAATGCTCCCTGGTCAAGCAGTGACAGCACCCTGGTAAAAACATTCAACATTGATTCCGGCTTCACCGCACAGTCCATAGTTTGCCTTTCTATAACGCATATCAACATGCTGACCGAACTCAACCTGCAAGATAAAATAGTGGGCATCCCGACCTATGAGGATGTTTTTGACGATAGCCTGAGAAGCTATTTTATAGATAGAGGTGTTCAGGAAATTGGCAAGAGTGGCTCACTAAACTATGAGCTTTTGATGAGTCTTAATCCTGATCTGATTATAGAATCTGCAGTAGGCAACTCCATGGATGTAAACCAAAAGCTTGAAGCACTTGGCCTTCCGGTAATTCTCTTCTCCGCACATACTGAAGATCATCCCTTAGGCAGATTGGAGTGGATAAAGTACCTATCACTGTTTACAAAAACCCAAAATGCCGCTGATGAACTATTCCAAAAACGTGTAATAAAATACAAATCGATAAAATCAGAGTGGAGTAACAAGGATAGTTCTACCACATTCTTCGTAGGTTATATGTGGAAAGACAATTGGTATGTGCCGGGTGGTAACAGTTATATGGCTCAGTTTATAAAAGATGCCGGGGGCCAATACGTCCTCGAAGAAGACTCCCAGTCTGGCAACATAAAACTATCGCACGAAACAGTGATCGAACTTCTTCGAAAGAGCGATGTATGGCTGCACCCGGGCTATCAGATTACAACCCTGGACCAGTTACAAGGGCGTAGCCTTCCTCCTGCATACTTTAAAAGGTTAAGAGTTTATAACAACAACCGCCAGCTCAATGAACATGGCAAAAATGACTTTTGGCAATCAGGATTTGTACACCCTGAAA
>NZ_SMLW01000381.1 GCF_009711405.1 Fulvivirga kasyanovii
GGAAATCATTGGACTGATCAGTACCGATCTGTAGCGGGAAATCTGGCCTTGATGAGTATGAGTACTTTTAGAAGCTTTTACGGCATAGATGGAATGAGCGATCAGGACAAAGCAAGCTTTGGAGCCAATCACCTTGGTTCAGCACCAACGCCAGATGACAGAAAACAGATTGGCAGCTTTTTAGGAGGTGAACTCACTGCTAATGGAACATTTTACAAGTTTGTACAAACTGCCCAATATAGTACAGATGGTAGAATGAAAGGGGCTGGCTATGTTATTGAACAGCAGATAGATGTTATGTATGGAGGAACTACCTCATCTTTAAGTTTCCCAGAAGAAAGTGATATATGGGGAGATATATGGCACAGCACTCTTGCCAGGGCTATTGTGCCCGATGTATATACTTTAGATGTATCATGGGGAGCAACTTTTATTGCACTGGGAGGATCTAATTCATATACGGTCAACTTGATTACAAGGGGTAAGGACGCAGGTATACATTATACGCAGACACAAACAGGTTACTCCAACCAAAGAAGGAATGATTGGCGTTATGGCTTTGAAATTGATGGAGGGATCAACGGAGGGCATTTAATGTATAATGGCGACTCGAGAGAGTTAACGGCTGCTCATCTTTTGGGGATCACTCAGGTTACTTCAGGAGGGTTTATTGTTGGAGGCAATTTTATAAGAGGAATTGGTGACGATGGCAGGACGGTCATGTATGGAGTGTCTATGGGAATAGGAGAAACACTTGGGTTCTCACACGGTTCTGGAATCACAAAAGTTAAAACATGGTGAAGTTTATAAAAGTAGGAATAAGGATTGGAGTAGTTATTTTAGTTCTTATAATGATATATGGAGGAATAACATTAGCAATAGAGATGGTTCAGTCTAAAAATGAAGATATTAACTCTGAATATTTTTCTGTTATAGATGATATAAAAGTTAGTGAGAATCGTGCTACGCCAAGCTTCTTAATTAACGATGAATGGAGATATTTGGGGGGCTATGGAAGATTGATCATTCCTTTTGTTCAGCCTGGAGATTCAGTAGCAAAAGCACAGGGGCAGGATAAAATGGTTGTTTACCGTAAAGGTAAACTTGGAAGGTATGAAGTGTTAAAAGAGGTTGATCTGTAAACCTGATTAGCTCTTTAGTGAAATATAAAGCCCTGCAGAGATGCAAGGCTTTTTTATGAATAGGCTTGTCTAGTCTTAGCATCCCTCAACATGGCATCAATAGTAAAAAGGATGTGGTCTTTATCCGTTTCATTGAGGGTCAGAATGTCATTGATCCTTTTGAGCATGGTTTTATCCTTGATATAGTTGTCAGAGCTTCCGATCATGTAATCGAGAGAAACCTCGAGTACTTCCGCAATCTTGGCAGCCACTTCAATAGAAGGCTTTACCTCATCGCGCTCGTACCGGCCTACCGTTGTAGGGGTAGCTTTTAATGCTTTAGCAAGCGCCTCCTGCGACATTTTTTTATCCTTACGTGCCTGCACAATACGGCTTCCAAAACTCATATCTGTAATAATTTAATAGGTAAAACGGTGTTTTTTGGAGTATGTTAACTCAAATATATGTTATAAAATCCAAATAAGTTTTGGAAAAGTTCGCACACATCTGTTATATTCGGCACATATTTGAGTTGAAAACAAAAAAGAGGAATTTTTTTCATGACAGATAATCAGCACTCACTTACCAACCTTCAACCTTTGGAACATCTTCTCCGAGATGAAGACCCTTTAGAAATTGCCAGCCTGCTGGACGAGATCCTTTATGAAATGGTAAGCTACAGCGAGAGCCAGGGGAATGCCGGGGGGCTAGGCTACCGCTACCACCTGGTGCGCTTGCTGAGAAATGCCTTTAGTGAAATGGCCAAACCCAAAAGCTAATGGAGATACCAGACATCAAACAACAGCTAAGCATTGCCCAGGTGTTGGATCATTACCACCTGAAACCAGACAAACACGCCATGCTGCACTGCCCGTTCCACGATGACAAAACCCCGAGCCTGCAGGTGTACTACAAAACACAATCCTGCTACTGCTTCAGTGCCAACTGCAGCACCCACGGCAAGAGCCTTGACGTGATCGACTTTATTATGTACATGGACAAAAGCACGAAACACGAAGCCATCAAAAAGGCTGAATCCTTTATAACCGGAGGTGGAGCGGCCACAGCGCAACAACCTTTAAGCCGGACAGCAATGCTGACCAAAATGTTTACTTATTTTAGAAATGCCCTTCCCAGTTCCAAGCCAGCCCGTGACTATGTGGAAGGCCGGTCGTTGGACAGGGAAAAATTAGAAGTAGGCTATAACAGCGGCCAGTTCCACCACGGGACAAGGAAAGACAAACAACTGATTGAAAGCTGCCTGAAATATGGCCTATTGCTTGACAGAGGCCATGTAAACAACAGGACGGGAGAAAAAGCCTACAGCCCTTTTGGCAAAAACTGCATCGTGTTTGCACTGCGGAACCCACAAAACCAAGTGGTAAGCCTTTACTTTAGGAGTACGACTAACGACAAGAAAGCGAGACACTTCTATTTAAAAGACAGGCAGGGACTTTACCCCAACCATCCCAAACCAGATACTAAAAAAATGATCCTGACGGAATCCATCATTGATGCAGCCACTTTGCAGCAGCTTGAATTACAGGGTTATGAAATATTAGCCTTGTACGGCACCAATGTACTAACCGAAGAACACACCAAGGCTATCGGGGATCTGCAAGAGCTTGAAGAGATCATCTTCTTTTTAAATGGCGATGAAGCCGGAAGAAAGGCTACAGAGAAATATAGCAAAGCACTACAGGAGCTAAAGCCCTCAGTCAAAATCACACAAGTAGAAGTCCCTAAAAACGAAGATATAAACAGCTTAGCCCAAAGCCATGAACCGGAGATCTTCACGCACTTACTCGATAACCGGAAACCTTTTTTTCCTTCAAATGAAGTGAAGGAAGAACCAAAGCAATCCAAAGCACCTGCACCAGAAACCAAATGCATCTTGGACACCCAAAACCCCGAGCAAATCACCTTTGAAAACGAATGGCTGACCGCCACGGTCTGGGGCGGGATCGAGAAAGAAAACCTTAGCCGTTTAAAGATCAGCCTGCACATTAAAAGCAAAGAAAACAAATACAAGACCTTCCGCGATGATGTAAACCTGTACAGCCACCAAAGCACTAAAAAACTGATCCAGAACCTTACAGAAGCTTTAGAACTAAGCACCACCCAGATAAGCAACACAGTAACGGAGCTTACCGAGAAACTAGAAGAATACAGGATGCAAGAACGTGAAGCCCAGGTAAAAGCCCTGAAACCCAAGCTTTATGAAATGACCCACCAAGAGGAACAGCAGGCCATGAAGTTTTTGAAATCCCCCGAGCTTGTAAAAAGCACCCTGACACTAATTAGCCAAAGCGGCCTGATCGGAGAACAAAAAAACGGTTTACTGCTCTTCTTCCTGTACCTGTCCAGGTTCTTTGACGAGCCACTGCATGCTATCATCTTTGGAAGATCCGGAAGCGGCAAAACCTACCTGCAAACCAAGATCAGTGAATGCCTTCCGGAGGAATCAGTAAGGACAATCACGAGCTTAACAGAAAACACCCTTTACTACTCTACAAGGGACTTTTGGAAACATAAAGTACTATTAATCGAAGACCTTGACGGGGTTTACAATGCCTTTTTACCCCTGCGTGAGTTCATGAGCAAACAGAGCATAACCAAGCTCACCACCGATAAAGATGCCAAAGGCAACAACGTACAAAAAGTACTCACGGTAGAAGGCCCGATCTGCGTATCAGGAGCCACCACCAAAGAAGGCATCTATGAAGACAATGCCAACAGGAGCTACTTACTCCACATCAATGAAGGCGCCAACCACATGGAAGAAGTCATGGACTACCAAAGAAAACTACAGGCCGGACTAGTAGATGAAAACAGCCAGAACATAGCCAAACAACTGCTCAAAAACACCCAAAGACTGCTAAAGCCTATCAAGGTAATTAATCCTTACGCTACACAGCTCAAAATCCCTGACAGTGTTTTTAAGAAGCTCAGGACAAACATGCACTACCTGCGATTAATAGAAATCATCACCTTTTACCATCAGGGGCAGCGCCCCAGGCAAAAAAATGCAAAGGGCGAAGAATATATCCTTACCAACCTTGAAGACATCAGTTGGGCAAACAGGTTGGTAAAAGAAAGCCTGCTGCGCAAGTCTGACGAGCTGAACGGCCAGTTGAGAAGCTTCTTTGAAATCCTAAAAGCCACCATCAGCAAGAGGCCGGAAGACCAACGAGCCTTTTACAGCAAAGAGATCCGGGAGCAGTTCAGAATGAACCCCATGAAAGCCAACAGGTATTTAAGGGAACTTGAAATGTGGGGCTATATCAGGCAGGTTGGCGGCAACAGGAAAATAGGTTTTGAATATGAAGTAGCTGCATGGGAGGAATACCAGCACCTGCAATCAGGGATAGATATTTTGGATAGTACACTGCAGAAGCTGAAGGATAAAGAAGCTAAGAATAACAGCAAGAAATTAAGTGTAACATAAGTATAACACCAGTATAACATGGCTCCAATGTTATACTTAATCGCCCCATACGATCAGGAAACCAAGAAAACAACCCTAAAAAATGAAGTATAACAGTATAACACCGGGGGAAGCAAGAGGGGTAAAAGCAAAACCATCGTACACGTACCAGAGAATACTTGCAGGCTATAAAGAGTGGCTTGACATCATAGGTTACTCCAAAAGCACCGTGAAACGGTTCCCACTCAGGATGGAGCCTTTTATCCTTCACCTGAAAAAGGAAAACATTAGCAGCCTGGACAACGTGCCCTATGCAACCATAAGAAGCTATTACGAAGACCTGAAACACCACCGCAGCGAACACACCGGAGAGTTTTTAAACCCAAGTACCCTAAACGGGTACATCCGTAACCTGAACCTCTTTAACAAGTACCTGCAGGAGACAGACCAGGGCAGCCTTCAACTGGACATCAAGAGGGAAAAAGTACAAACCCCTGAAGCCGAAGTACTGGCAAAAGAAGAAATCCACCAGCTTTACGGAGCCTGTAGTGAGCAACTCCATGGCCTGAAAGAACGGGCAATATTAAGCCTTTACTATGGTTGCGGCCTCCGGTGTGGGGAAGGTGTAAGGCTTAACCTCAATGACGTAATGCTGGACAAACAAATGGTTTATGTACGGCAAAGCAAAACCGGCAGGGCGCGTTATGTCCCCTTCGTAGAGAGCCAGAAAAAAGACTTTGAACTGTACCTGAAACACTACCGGCCACACCTAGAAAGCCCATCGATGAAAGGGAAGGCCACTGCCCCCTTTTTGCTTAACCAGATCAGCCAGCGCATGAGCAACGACAATGTAACGAAAACCCTTAAAGACCTGATCGCAAGAACAGAAAACGAAGACCTGCAAAGCAGGAAGATCACCCCGCACACCCTTCGGCACAGCATAGCCACCCACTTGTTGCGGTCAGGTATGGAGTTGGAAGCCATCAGCCAGTTTTTAGGCCACCGGTGGCTTAGCAGTACACAAATTTACTTGCATTTATCTGCCGAAGTGTAACTAAGGAATACCTGAAAGATGGACTATAGCGAATACCTGCAAACGAGAAACTACAAAAGGAAGACCCTTGAAAGTTACCTGTACTACAGGGACGTGTTTTTAAAGTGGTTGGAAAGGGAAAACCTGACACTGGAAACCTGCCATTACACAGACCTTTTAAGCTACACCAAAGCACTGAAACCAAACAGGAGCCAGAGCAACCTGAACGGCCACATCAGGGGCGTAAAATATTATTACGAATACCTGCAAAAGGAAGGGGCAATAAACCACAACCCAGCCCAAAAACTACAGATCAGGGGGCGTGGCCTTCAACTTCCCGCAGACCTTTTGGCACCGGAAGAGCTGGACAAGCTTTACCAGGAACACCCAGCCGAAACACTGCCCCAGAAGCGGAACAAAGTACTGCTTGGCCTGATCGTTTACCAGGGGTTGCAGGAAAGGGAGCTAACCACATTAGAAGCTCAGGACATCAACCTGGAGAGGGGCACTATCAAAGTAAAACCATCAGGAAAAAGCAATGGAAGGACATTAAAACTGGAGGCCGTTCAAATCCTTTTGCTACAGCAGTTCATTAGCGAAATACTGCCAGAGATGAAAAACCAAAACATCAAATCCTTTACAGGCCAACTCACTTACTACTTGAAAAAGCGTTACCCTAAGTTCAAAAACCTGCTACACCTTCGAACCTGTTTAATCAGTCACTGGGCAGCGAAAAAGAACCTTCGGGAAGTGCAATACATGGCCGGCCATAAGAACCTGGTAAGTACAGAAGTTTACAAGCAAGTGAACCTGCAAGACCTGAAAAAAGCACTTGACCAGTTCCATCCGCTGAAGTAATAATCGAGGTAAGTTAGCGTTGGTGTATGGAACCAAACTTATGAATGATGAATATTATTAGCCTAATCGTACATTTTTTAAAGGAACATAAAAAGGCTTTGATTGCAATGATATTAGTCGGAGCAGCGATAACAATTTATGGACTGGATACTCAGTTGAAAATATCACAAGAACGGTATATAAATCAGCAAAAAGAGAATGACTTAAAGGAACGACAAAACTTATTTGAAAAGAAGCAGCTAAAAGCTAGAATATTAGACTCAATAAAAACAGCTGCAAATCGTGAAGAAAGGTTATCTATAAAAACAGAACGAGAGCAACTAGAAAAAGCTCAGTATGTTCTCGCAGCAGAAAAACAAAAAGTTGGACGTGAACGCCAAAAATTAGAAGCGCAAAAATATGTTAATGCTTTAGTGGCCGAGATATCAAATATGGGAGAAGCACGCAGTAATGGTGTGTATCTTATCTACAACAAGGAGTATAGAATATTACAGAGCAAACTTGATCAACTAGAAATACAATCAAGAATTGCGGGACAGTATGAGCTATGGAAGCCTTTTATAGATGCAAGAAGACCAAAAGTAAAACCATCACTTATAGTATCAGAGGGATAGTCTACCGCACAAATCCACCCGCCTGCATGAAGAGTGTTTTTGGTCGGGCATTTAGCCACTCCCAAAAAACAGCAAGGTAAAGCGGTGTTCGTCCGCTGCTCTCTCAGACTGCGTTCCGTAAAAAGCAAATCCACGCGCCTTAAACCGTTCCGTCCCGACGCGTCGGGACTTCACTATTTAGCCAACACACAAGGCCGATTTGCTTTTTACTCCACTTGCTTCGTTGTGCTGCTCCTCACGGCTGTTCCTATTTTTATTTTGATTGAATGATAAGCCTGCGGCAGCTAGGCAAAAATAAAAACCCACAGCCCGTGTTATTGCTCGCCTTCGCTCCTCAGTCAGACACAGCCAAGCCGCTGCGCTCCCTCTTGGCTGGCTTCCTTCGGGCTCGCGGCTACGTTCAGGATGTCTGCCTTCGTACCTCCGGCATCCACCTTCACTTCGCCTTTAAGGCTCGCAGGGCAGAAGACCTTAGCGGCGCCATGATCAGGGACACCCAGAGGAAGGCAAGCAGTTGGCTTGCAGCATTTTTTTGAAGACTAAAAGCCTTTAAAATGACAAGAAACGATAAAATGTTTGCCCAGGCTTTTACCCTTCAAAAAAACGTGATTATTAAACTTACTCGTCCTAGAAAAGTAGACCCGTTTTTGGAGATGATGTAAAAAATGCCGCTAAAAGATCAGACACCGATTTTTTGCAGCATCTACAAAAATGATCCAAGCCACGGGAAAGCCCTGCCATGAAATAGTAACATAACTGGCGCGGTAAGCATGCAGGCTCTCGATCTGGTGCAGTGCGTAACGGAGGGAAGGACAGGGTTGCCTAGTGGGGCTATTTTACATAATATGCTTATATAACCCGCAGATAAA
>NZ_SMLW01000263.1 GCF_009711405.1 Fulvivirga kasyanovii
TATACCAGTACTCCTACATTCAGCTCTATGGATTGGTCTTCCTCTATTTTGTGATATTGTACTTTGGCCTTGCACCATTGTTTCAGCAAGCTTGTAAATTTCTACACAGAAAAGGCCTGTTAGAGGTAATTTCAAAGCAGGAAGTAACACCCAAACAGGTAAGGTTCGAGATACTGCATTCTTTAAAATCCGTTGTTATCTTTGGTTTTTCCGGCATCCCGCTCATATTTCTTATACGCCATAGGATAATAGACCTGGTTCCTGATACACCCCTTAACATACTAACAGGACTTATTATACTGGTTATTTGGAATGAGATACATTTTTTTATGGTACACCGGCTTATGCACCTCCCCTATTTCATGAAGCGCGTCCATTATGTGCATCACCGGTCCAGGGTACCAACAGTATATTCGGTCTATAGCTTTCACTGGTTTGAAGCCTTGCTGCTGAGTACTGTTCCTGTTACAATAGCCCTGATTATTCCTTTATCAGCAACAGCCATTTTTATATTTCCGCTGGTGAGCATACTGCTAAATTATGCCGGACATTGCAATTACCGTTTTTGGAGTGGAAAAGCGCCGGGTTTTCTGGCTTTTGGCACCAACCATAACCACCACCACTCCAGGGCAAAACGTAATTATGGCTTTGCCTCCGGTTTACTGGATAGAATAAACAACAAACTTTTTAATAAAAGCTGATCCCATCGGGTGGGATTTCAAATGACGACTATGGATAATGTATATATTACAAGCGCCGGGATATTTCTTCCCAATGAGCCTGTTTCAAATGACGAAATGGAAGATTTCCTTGGCAGGATCAATGGCAAAGACAGTGCTTTGAAAAACCGTATTTTGAAGCAAAACGGTATAAAATTCAGGCATTACGCTATTGACAAAAAACAGCAAAGCAGCCATACAAATGCTGAAATGGCCGCCAGAGCGATAGACCATGCACTCGAAAGAAGCAGCCTCTCCCCTAAAGACGTTGAGTTGCTGGCCGCAGGTACCACTCAGGCTGACTTGCCCGTACCGGGTTTTGCCAGTATGGTGCACGGCAACCTCGGCTTTTCGGCCTGCGAGGTAGCCAGTTTTCAAAGTGTATGCGCCAGTGGCATGATGGCCCTGAAAGATGCTTATGCCCAGATAAAAAGTGGGGAGAAAAATAACGCCGTATGTGTGGGAAGTGAATTCGCCAGCAGGCTCTTCAAAGGTTCCCGCTTCGAAAAACAAAATGTAAAATCTCTTTCATTTGATGCAGAATTTCTGCGCTGGATGCTTTCTGACGGGTCAGGTGCACTGGTACTGGAAAATAAGAAAAGCAGCAAAGGCCTGTCTCTGCGCATAGACTGGATTGATATCAAATCACACGCTCATGAGCTCCCCCTCTGCATGTATACGGGCAAAGCTGATGACAAGACGGGTAGCGAACCCTCCTGGCTGGATTACCCTGACTATGAATCCGCATCACAGGCCGGCGCACTCAACCTCAAGCAGGATGTACGACTGCTCGACAGGGTGGTGCAAAAAGGCGTAGCGCACTTCTTTGAACTCATCGACAGCAAAAAGCTTTCAACCGAGGAAATAGACTGGCTTTGCTGCCATTACTCGTCAGAATTTTTCAAGCAGCCTATTAAAGACCTGATGGCCAAGGGCGGGGCTTTGATCCCTGACGAAAAATGGTTTAGCAACCTCACCACCAAAGGGAATACTGGTTCTGCATCTATATTTATCATGCTGGAAGAGCTGATGTTTTCGGGTAAGCTGAAAGCCGGTGACAGCATTCTTTGTATGGTTCCGGAAAGTGGCCGCTTTATAACCTCATTCATGAAGCTTACCGTAGAAGGTGCCGCTGCTGCCGGGGAAAAGCAGTATGAAATACGCGAAGTGGAAGCGCCTGAGCTGGTATTGAAAGAAAGGCCTGTTTCTGAATGGCTCATTCGCCAGCTCACCAATGTTTGGATAGAATTTGAAACTTCCCTGCTAAAAGTACCTGTAATTACTAAAATGCACCAGGGCTCACTATCCATGAATGATTACAAGTTACTGCTACACGATCTCAGGCAGCAGGTTATTGACGGTTCTCAATGGATCACACGTGCAGCCTCATGTATTGATATCGAATTATTTGAACTCCGCTCTGCCTTCATCAAACATGCCGCCACGGAGCATAAAGATTATCAACTGCTGGAGCGCAATTTTGAAGCTTTGAATGAACCCGCAGAAGCCATCAGGACTGGTAAAAAGAATATAGGAAGCATGGCACTGTCTGCTTTTATGTTCAATCAGGCTGGTAAACCCAACCCAATAGACCTGCTGGGTGCCATGTTTATTATCGAAGGCATTGGCAAAAGGCTGGCGGGCCACTGGGGCAGGATGATGCAGGACCAGCTAGGTCTGGCTGATGAGCAGGTGTCGTTTTTCACTTATCATGGTGTGGCTGATGAAAACCATTTCCACCGTCTGGAAAAAGCACTTGATCATCCACTTATGAATATGGATATTGCCGAAGCTATAGTTAAAACAGCAAAAACAACAGCCAGGCTTTATCGCATGCAGCTCGAAGAGTTAGGCAATTATTAATTCAGGAAATTAAATCATTATTAAGATGTCAAAAGAGTTATTTGATATATCGAGCTACGACAGCCGCGACCCAAACCCATGGCTGGCCCTGTACCTCGACAACAGTATCCCCATCAATGAAAAGACCAAACAGGCCCTGATGCGGGACAACAACTCCAGATCGGCGAGGTACTTATACCCGCTGATCTTTTTCTGGTCTAAGGTCACCATGTTTTTTATCCATGTGTTTAAGTTCTTCTTTCCTAAGATCTTTAACAGTTCCAAAATCCTGCACATCATACTCTCGTGGGGGCTCAAAAGGTTTGTGAGCAAAGACGCCAACCTGCTTATATTCAGGCATTTTCATGTAGGAAGTGAAATTTTACAATTCATAGCAGGCAATGTTGAAGGCGTTGAAATTGAAACCTCCCCGCTAAAACCGAATAATTTTGAGGACGTAAAAGACGACCTTTTCCTAAAGCATGACCTGAACCTCTACAACTTCATTATCAGGCTAAACAGCAAGCTAAAGGAAAAGAATATTACCATAAAGCCACCGGAAAGATTAAGCTTAGACATGATCTCCGATGACCAGTTTGACCACATTGAGTTTCCAGACAAATGGACGAACATCCTCGATTTGAAGTCTTCAATAGAGCTATTTACACCTTTCTACCAGTTTTTCCTTACTTCCAATGACTTTATCAGGGCCTCTAACTCCCTGCAACTTGATGAAACTATCTCCATTTACACCTCCCAGCTATTGGGCACCCCGGCACACCTCGGGTTGGTCAACAATAAGCACCCTATGATCCCTATTTCCACCTACAGTGCAGCCTACCGGCTGGTACTACACGGCCTGGCTGCAGAAACACTCCACCAGATACTGGTGAATATCAAACAAGGCAAATCTGTAGATGGGATTGTAACTCCGTTGGAAAAGTAGATTAAAAGAGCCACACCAAGTCATCCGATGAGTATCTAATGCAGATTCACTATACCCGTTCAGTAGCACTAAGAAACTA
>NZ_SMLW01000628.1 GCF_009711405.1 Fulvivirga kasyanovii
ATTAGTACTACTATGACTAGATCGGAAACGGTCTGTCTTATTTGCAATTTGCCAGTAATCGATTAAAACAAATAAATTTTAAATGACCTCTATCTATGGAAAATAATGATGAAATATTGAACGGTCCGGTAATACCCACTTCGTTGAAATTGGCAATACCAGTGATGATCGGTCAGATACTATCGTTAGTTTATGGTATTATTGATTTGGTGTTTGTGTCCATGATTGATAAAGATTCCACTTCGTTGATCAGTGGAATGGGGCTTATATTCCCGATATACATGCTTTATCTCGCTTTAGGTATAGGTCTTTTTACAGGTGTGAGTGTATTGGTGGCTCGAGCCGTGGGGGAGCGTAATAAATTTATTCTTGATAAGGTCTCCAGTTCAGGAATCCTTATTTCTATTGTGGTGTCTGTTGTGTCTGCATTGCTTTTTTATGTGTTTGGAAAGGATGTTATCCACGCGCTGGCAGGTACTGAAATCAGTGATATGGCGATGGTAGCTGCTACGGATTATTTGTACTACATTCTGCCAGGTCTATGTTTTCTTTTATTTAATCAAATGATGCTGGGTATTTTTCAGGGTGAGGGGCAGGTAAAGCACTATGCAGCATCTATGTTTTTATCAACTGTATTAAATATTATCCTTTCCCCACTCTGTATTTTTACCTTTAATCTAGGGGTAGCAGGTAGCGCGGTAGCTACTTCAATCTCAATATTTGTGGCATTCTTATATCTACTTGGGGCTTTTGCGAAGAAAGAAAACCAGGTACAGTTAAACTGGAAAGTTGGTGAGACAAAATCCTTTATTGTTAAGGAAATTGCGAGGATTGGTATTGCTCATGTTGCCTGCATACTTATCATCAATATTGCGAGTATGGTTATGAATTTCATAATAGGTTCTATTAGTGAAACAGCCATGAACTCTTGGGTTTTGGTTATAAGAATGGATGAGTTCCTGCTGTTTATAGGGTATGCATTCGGAACTTCTACATTGACTATGGTTGGACAAAGTCACGGAATTGGTAATGTAAACCGGATACAGGAGGTTTTTAAGAAGAATATCATGTTAGTAACATTTATGGGATTGATATGCGTAGGTATTTACAACCTTGCAGCACCCTTGCTGTTTTCTTTCTTTACTAATGTGCCAGAAGTAATAGATGGAAGTGTACTACAGGTACGTATATTATCACTTACCTATATTGCCATTATTATTACAATAGTCATTAATTCTACTTTTCAGGCTACCGGTCGGGCTATACCAGGGGTTGTATTAGAAGTTATCCGAATGTTGATAATATCTATACCCTTGTCATATACAGCTGTTTTTGTTTGGGGAGCCAGTATTACAACTGTGTTTTACATCATAGGGGGTGCTAATATTTTTGTATTGGCCATAGGTATGATATGGAGTACGAGGTACGTTAATAAAATGACGAAGTCTTCTGCTTCAATGCAGCACAGCTTTACTACCTAAGAGTGATGATTAGCTTTAAGTAAAAAGTATATAATAAGAACTATTGAACAATATGTCTCAAAGCATAAAATTTTATTCAGAACATAGCCTTGTTACAGATCCGGAGGGGTATGCGGAATTTTTGGATGACTTACCGACAAATGTGAGTGACCTGTGCCATGCTATTCAAGGGCTTTTGATTCACTTCTCATCACCGGAAGCCCCCAAGCTGAGTGGAATGGAGGATACTAACCGTTTCTTTCTGGTTAGTAACCTGATTAAGGCTATTGATGAGCTTGATAATAGTCCTTTTGATAAAAGACGCGAAGCAAATAATAGGGTAGTTTGTACTGCCAGAGAATATGCACTGCTTTTATGCTGTGCTATGAGACACAAAAACATACCTGCACGGGTAAGGTCAGGGTTTGCTTCATACATGGGCGAACCCGGATACTTTTCCGATCATTGGGTTTGTGAATTTTGGAATAGTGATAACAACGAATGGGTAAAGGCTGACGCCATGCTTTATGAGCAATCCCGAGGGGAACTATCTTATAAGGTGAGCCCGGAACAGTTCGTTGAGTCGGGGAGAGCCTGGCAGTTAAGCCGTGAAAAAAAGACTGATGAGAATGTTTTCGGATATGATGTAAAGCGAGGTCTGGCATTCATAAGAAGCAATATGCTACGAGACTTTGCCGCATTAAATAAAGTAGAATTATTACCATGGTCAGTACTTTGGGGGTATAAGTCCAAACAAGAGCTAAGGCAAGATGATTTTACCAAGCTGGATATGCTTGCCGACTTAATCGTTAATAACGAAAAATCCTGGGATCAGGTACGCCAAGTGTACCTTAACGAAGCCTGGATTAGTGGTCCGGCTAATCAGGTATTGGATCAATACACTGATCAGCAAACACTTTTGAAAGCTGATGTAGGAAATGATGACCATCGAATTGTACTTTCTGATAATAACAGTCAACGAAGACGTGAGATTGACAGTTCGAAACGCCAAACCCTTGAGCCAGATCCAAACTTAATACAAGTAAAAGGAGCAAAGCAGCATAATTTAAAAAATATTGATATCTCCATTCCCAAAAATAAGCTTGTAGTTATCACGGGTGTGAGTGGTAGTGGTAAATCGTCAATAGCATTTGATACAATATACTCTGAGAGCCAGCGTCGCTTCATGACAGGTTTGTCCTTGTATGTGCGGAAGTACATGGTGCAAATGGAGAAACCAAACGTTGACTTTATTGCTGGTCTTAATCCATCAGTTGCTATAGAACAAAAAACATTGAGCAACAATCCACGGTCTACCGTAGGTACGATTACAGAATTGTCAAATTATCTTCGTCTGTTATATTCAAGAGCAGGACGAAGAAATTGTACAAAGTGTGGATTTGAGATCAATCCGTTAACTCCTTTGCAAATAGCAAAAAGACTTTATGATTATATCCCTGCAGGTGAGACCTGCGAATTGCTTGCGCCGCTCGTATCGAAGAGAGCGGAGTATGATAATGATCTGTTCGAAAAGTACAGAGCAATGGGCTATAGTCATTTTAGAGTTAATGGCTCCTATGTAGATTTGAATTCTGGCGAGCCATTACCTGAGAAATCACACCTTAATACCATTGAGTTGGTTTGGGATAAATATACAATTCAGGAGGTTGATGATGCAGACAAGGATTCTGTCCTTACTCATTTGGCTGAAGAGATAAAAAAGATATATAAGTACAGTAATCAACTGGTAACGGTACTTTATGATAATAAAGAATTGCTGTTCACCTCTAAAATGATCTGTGCTAATTGTGCCACACCTTTTCCTGAGCTGAGTGCGCAGCACTTCAGTGCCAACTCTCCTTTGGGTATGTGTCAGGATTGCAAGGGGTTAGGTATAACACAGCGGATAGAGCCTAAGCTACTCGTAGAAGATGAAAATCTCAGTATTTTAGACGGGGCTCTAAAATGGTTTGGAAACCTGCGTGAAAATAACCGTTCATCATGGCCCACTGGTCCACTTGATGTAATTTATGAGCATTACGGTTTAGATATAAATGCACCTTGGAAGGATTTGCCTAAATCCTTTCATGAGGTCATCTTTTACGGTTCTGGCAGTGAAAAAATATCCATGCCATCTGCCTTAGGGATGAAGTCGAGCAAGAGGACAGTGAAAGGTCTCGTTCCTGAGTTAAGCAGGCTTTATTTTGATAGCGACTCCAAGACCAACCGTGAGCGATACAGTATCTACATGGATATTCAGACGTGTGATTCGTGTAGCGGGTCAGGCCTTTGTAATGAAGCGTACAACGTTACCCTTGGAGGATACAAAATATCAGAAGTTTCATCCTTTTCAATTGAACATGCATTGAAATGGGTTAAAGATATCTATGAAACTATTGATGGAACAGCATATGAGGTGGCCAAGGATATTCTGATTGAGCTATATAACCGATTTTCATTTCTGCTTGATGTGGGACTGCACTATCTCACCATCAACAGAACGGCTCCTACGTTATCAGGAGGTGAAGGCCAGCGCGTTAGGCTTGCGAGCCAGTTAAGTAGTGGTATTGTGGGAGTACTGTATGTATTGGATGAACCTTCCATCGGGCTACACCCTAAAGATCGTGGTTCTTTGATCAAAACATTACTTAAACTACGAGATATAGGAAATAGTGTGCTGGTGGTAGAGCATGACGAGCAGATCATGCGGGAAGCAGACTGGCTCATTGATATTGGTCCGAAGGCAGGTGTGAATGGTGGAGAACTTGTTTCTGCAGGGGTGCCGGATGAAGTAATGCAAGATCCAAAGTCACTTACAGGTAAATACCTAAGCGGAAAATTATCAGTTTTTGGAGATAGGAAGCAGATCAGACATAACGAGGCTGACCAATGGCTTACACTCAAAGGAGCAACTTTGCATAACCTGAAGAATGTGACAATTTCTTTGCCTATAGGAAAGATGACTTGCGTAACCGGAGTGAGTGGAAGTGGTAAAAGTAGCCTGATTGCCGGCACACTGGAGCCATTATTGGAGCAAAAGCTAAACAATGCTTCTACTGAAGCGGGACCATACGAAAGTATAGAAGGCCTGCAGTATTTAGATAAGGTTATCAATATTAGTCAAAAAGCCATAGGAAGGACGCCACGTTCTAATCCAGCTACTTATACTAAGCTATTTGATGATATAAGGAAAGTTTTTGCAGCATCTGAGGACGCTAAAAAACACCGTATGAAGTATGCAGATTTTAGTTTTAACTCTGCCTCGGGAAGGTGTGAAGTCTGTGAAGGACAAGGGCAGGTAAAAGTGGAAATGCATTTTCTGGCTGATGTATGGGTCACCTGTCCTGAGTGTAACGGCAAACGATTTAATTCAAATATTTTACAGGTACAGCACAAAGGGAAGAATATTTCAGAGGTGCTGGATCTCGATATACTTGATGCTATTGACTTTTTTAAGGGCAATAAAAAGATTTTGAATACACTTGAGACTTTCCGACAGGTGGGGCTTGATTACATTAAGTTAGGCCAAAGCGCTACAACTTTTAGTGGGGGAGAAGCGCAGCGGATTAAGCTGGCCAAAGAGTTAAGCAGGCCTTCTAAGGGAAGTGTTGTGTACGTTCTGGATGAGCCAACGACCGGACTTCATTTTCATGATGTACAACAGTTATTACATACACTACATAAGCTTGTAGAGATTGGAAATACGGTGATTATTATCGAACATAATCTGGATGTAGTGAAAACTGCTGACTGGGTTATAGATATTGGCCCGGAAGGTGGTGAAAAAGGAGGGAACGTGGTAGCTCAGTGTCATCCGAAGGATTTGGTTTATAATGAAGACAGTCATACAGGACAGGCACTGAAGGAGCACATGGAATACTTTCAGCTTGAAGCGGTCAGTGAAGGATAGCCGTTTGTGATATTATGCTTTGGATTGATTATTAGAAGAGGTCATGAACCCTGGTAAGGGTTTGAATGTACAGGAGGTTTGTGCCAACTTCTTGGTGAATGAGTGATGTTTTATAAGTTCGGGGTAAGAGCTTATTCATATCGCACATTAGTTTTTGAAACGAGAAGTAAGGTAGGGTTGAAAATCTATATTAAAAGAAGACCATGAATAAACAAAATGTTTTTCTGTTTGCTGGTCAGGGTTGCCAGTATCATCATATGGGTGAAGAGTTGATGAATGGTAATGATACTTTTAGAAAAACAATGAAGCGGCTTGATGATAAGGCTCATCAATTGATTGGCAGCTCCGTGATCGATTATATATATGATCCGGATAAGGGGCGTAGTCAGCCGTTTGACAGGCTGCTTTATTCACACCCGGCTATTTTTATGGTTCAGTTTGCCATGGCGCAGGCACTAATTGAATCAGGCATAAAACCTCACAGAGTTTGTGGCTATAGCCTTGGAGAGTGTGTTGCTGCAGCTGTAAGCAAAGTTGCAGATCCCCTGGACATTCTCACTACTGTGATTAACCAGGCCAGATTAGTTGAGGCCACCATACCGGAAGGGGGTATGTTAGTAATACTGGCAGATCCGGTTTTGTATTATCAAGTACCCCTACTTTATACCCGTACAACATTGGTGGGAGTGAAAGTTAGAGAGAAGCATAAGCAATTTGTGGTGGCAGCGACAAAGGATTCTCTCGTGGAGGTAAAAAATTATCTTACTGAGAACAACATAACATGCCATCAACTGCCTGTATTGTACCCGTATCATTCTCATCATATGGATGTTTTGCAGGATGCTTATAACGCTATGTTGGGAACACCTGAATATAACAGGCCCGAAGTTCCGTTTGTATCAAGCATATATGGCTGTGAATTGAACAAAATAGACCGCCAATACTGGTGGGATTTAATTAGAGAACCGATATTATTTCAAGAAGCAATACAGTATTTAGAAGGCTACGATGCGAACCTGTATATAGATTTAAGTCCTTCAGGTGAATTTGCGAGCTATATAAATCTTCTGAAGCTTGAAGGGGCATCGTCGCAAGTACATACTATCCTGAACCTCTGGAAACGTGATGGTGTCAGGAATATGGAGAAAATAGTGTCTGAAATGTCATACGGACATGATGAAAATATTGATAAATACAGTGAAAATGTCGGAATTAGGTTGGGAAGTATGAGCTATGAGTAACCCGAAACCGAATACACCGTATGTGATGATGAGGCATGTCAATAAAAAATACCATAATTTTTTAAATAAAAATACAAAAATGAGTTGTTGAGTTCAGATCCGGTTTATTCTGAAGTGTTGAGGTCTGTCAAAAATTGAATATAAATATTTTAATATTTTAAAGTAATTATTAAATGAAAGCATATCTTTTCCCTGGACAAGGGTCCCAAAAAAAGAAAATGGGCATGGAGTTATTTGGTAAGTATCCTGAACTAACCAGGGAAGCGAGCAATATCCTTGGTTATGATATTGCAGAACTTTGTATTCATGACCCTCAAAAACAACTTAGCTATACTCAGTTTACTCAGCCTGCACTTTATGTCGTCAATGCGTTGAGTTTTCTTGAGCTTCAAAACTCTGAGAGTTTGCCAGACTACCTGGCAGGACATAGCCTGGGAGAATACAATGCCCTTCATGCAGCATCTGTATATGATTTTGAAACAGGGTTACGACTGGTAAAGAAGAGAGCTGAAATTATGGCTCAGATAGAAGGAGGAGGGATGGCCGCGGTAATTGGGCTGGGGATGGATACTATTAAGCGCATTTTAGAAGATTTCCAGTTTGATGCTATTGATATAGCCAATTATAATTCAGCCGACCAGGTGGTTATTTCTGGCTTAAAGCAAGATATACTTAAGGCTCAAAAAGTATTCGAGGCCAATGGAGCAAAGCTTTACTTCCCTTTAAACGTAAGTGGTGCTTTTCACTCAAGATATATGAATGAGGCCAAGGAAACTCTTAAGTCTTTTCTCCAAAACTTTGAGTTTTCTCCCTGTAAGATCCCGGTAATCTCAAATGTAACAGCCAGACCGTATGGGGATTCTAATCTAACAGAGCTTTTGGCTGACCAAATGGATCATGAAGTAAAATGGTATGAGAGTATCAGCTATATGATACAGCATGGTGTGAATGTATTTACAGAATCCGGGCCAGGTGATGTGTTGACTAAGCTGACGGGATTTATCAAGAAGAATCCAGTAGTAGTTTCACTGGAGCCACAGGCTGATCAGGGGGTGAAGAAACTGATAGATGAATCTTTGATATCCCGTAACAGTCCAATTGAGCCTGATCACAATAATATAGAAATCGATTCTGCACTACGACCTGAGCAACTCGGCAGTGCCGAATTTATGAGGGACCATAAGGTGAAGTATGCCTATGTAGCAGGATCTATGTATCGGGGTATAGCCTCTAAAGAACTAGTAATAAGAATGGGTAAGGCTCATCTTTTAAGTTTTTTCGGTACAGGAGGATTAGACCTGGGTACTATTGAAAATGCAGCTCTGAGTATTAAGGAGGCGCTTGGTGATTTGCCATTTGGAATGAATCTTTTGCATAACCTCTACTCACCAGAGAAAGAGATGGCTACCGTGGAGTTATTTCATAGGCTTAATATCAATCGCGTAGAGGCATCCGCCTATATGGGTATTACTCCAGCTATTGCATACTATCGTGTGAAAGGTCTTAAAAAGTCAGGTGATGGTACTGTCATGATCCGCAACAAGGTAATGGCTAAGATCTCCAGACCTGAAGTTGCCGAAGCATTCATGAGCCCGCCACCTGAATATCTGGTGCAGAAATTAGTTCAGCAAGGACTAATATCTGAGGAAGAGGCAATGCTTTCGAAGCGGATACCTATGGCGGATGATGTATGTGCCGAGGCTGACTCCGCGGGACATACCGATCAGGGCTCTGCGTTGACATTGTACCCTGTGATTCTAAGGTTAAGGGACCGTTTGATGAAGACATTTGGTTATGAAAAGCAAATACGAGTAGGAGCAGCTGGTGGTATTGGTACCCCGGAAGCTTTGGCTGCTGCATTTTTGCTGGGGGCCGATTTTGTATTGACTGGCTCAATCAACCAGTGTACCGTACAGTCCGGAATTAGTGATTCGGCTAAAGATTTATTGCAGAAAATGAACGTTCAGGATACCGAGTATGTCCCTGCCGGAGATATGTTCGAATTAGGGGCAAAAGTACAAGTGCTGAAAAAAGGCATATTCTTCCCGGCACGTGCCAACAAGTTGCTGGAGTTATATAAACAGCATAGCGGGCTTGATGATCTGAGTGAAAAGGATCGGAATCAATTACAAAGCAGATACTTTAAGCGCTCATTTGAAGAAGTGTTTAACGACGTTAAAGCTTATTTAGGGAATGATTCAGAGGCATTACGCAGAGCAGAAGAAGACCCCAGGCAGAAAATGGCACATGTCTTTAAATGGTACTTTAGGTATTCAACCCAATTGGCCCTTAAAGGTGATGTTTCAAATAAAGTTGATTATCAGATTCATTGCGGGCCTTCCTTAGGAGCATTTAACGAATGGGTAAAGGGAACTCCATTGGAAAATTGGACGGAACGAAATGTAGATGAAATTGCTGAGAAGATGATGTTGGGAGCTGTACAATATTTACAGCGTTTTTATCAGGGTAAGAAAGTTCTCGCTGAAATATAAGGTAAATAATCAGACTTAAACAAAGCCATTAACACTAAGAAATGAAGAACTATCTCGATATCACTGAAGATTTATATGATTATGTGCTATCTGTATCACTACGGGAGCCGGCTTTACTTAGAAAACAACGTGAAAAGGTCGCTAAAATGCCAATGTCGGCTATGCAAAGCGTACCTGAAGAAAGTCAACTTTTAGTATTTCTGATCAAGTTGATGGGGGCCAAAAGAATCATTGAACTTGGAACTTTTACAGGATATAGTACACTATGGATGGCTAAAGAACTTCCTCCGGATGGTAAAATTATAACATGTGATATTGATGAAGACTGGACGGCTATAGCCAGAGATTACTGGAAGCAGGCCAATGTAGAGGATAAGATTGATTCCCGGATTGGACCAGCCATAGACACACTGGATGATCTCATTAAAACAGGGCACAGCAATTATTTTGATTTTATCTACATAGATGCCGATAAGCAAAACTATATCAATTACTACGAGAGAGCTCTGAAATTAGTAAGACCTGGCGGGTTGATTGGGATTGACAATGTGCTATGGGGCGGAAGTATTGTAGATCCTGTGAACCAGAGCGCTGAGGTAATGGCACTCAGAGAACTAAACTCACGGTTGTTGTACGACAACAGAGTTACCATTAGCATGCTTACAATAGCAGATGGTTTAACCCTGGCAATAAGAAATGAATAACAATCAGATAAAGGTTCTCTAATATTATAGATACAATTATTTGTTAAATATATGCAATAAGTGTAGTCGTGGCAGTGATCGAATTTTGGCATTTCGAAAGCATACAGGTGCGACGACTAAAACTTGAAACCTAAATAACTTAAACATAAAGATCATGAAAAAGTACGCTGACTTAATTTTTGAAAATTTAAACATACCACTTTCATCGATTCCTTATCACTTTGATGTAAAAGGTGTTGATCGCTTTTTTGCAGAGGGATTCCCTGCACACTTAGCTATTCATAAAATTAATGCTATTGATAAAAATGAAGAACAATATACTAAGCTGCATTCGCATGATGATGAGGATGAAATAAATATACTCATACCTGAAGAAGGAAAAAAGCTGGTATATGAGATCCAATTAGGAGATGAGGTTTTTGAGGTAGAAGGTGCTAAAAGTATCTGGATGCCGGCAGGTTTAAAGCATGCCTCCAATGTAATATCAGGTTCGGGATACTTTGTTGCTATCAGAATAAAAAAAGACACAGTGAACAAGAATGAGCTTGCCGAAATGGAAGAAAGTGAAGAGCAAAGTACTATAGTTCAAAACTAGTATCATTCTGATTATACTTCGATAGCGCCTGATTAAGCATTACTTCATTAACAGTATCCATAAATCCAATAAAAATGGCAGTTGAACCTCGTAAAGAGCTGGAATTATCCTGGGAAGGTAGTATGAGTAGTATATTCTCTCATTTGTCTGTTAGTTCAGATCAGTACAATGAACTGGACTTACATCACTTTACCCTCAATGCCAGTAGAACCAAAAAAGTCAAAAAGCTGGCTGAGTCATACAATCTATCATTGCCGGATTGTCTCAGAGCCGCTTTTCATACGTTCTTATACCAGTTTAACGAACAAAGGAAGATCTGTATTTACCAGCATAAAGGCAAATCCGGTAAGACTTTGTTTGATGAAGTTACACCGGTAGAAGTAGAGATGACAAAGGCCACAAAGTTCGAGGATATACTGGTGACAGGAGCTAAGCAGTACGAGGAGGCTCGTAAGCATACTGTTAAAATATCAGACTTGGATGCGCTAAATGTTGACAGTACAAATACCATTGGTTTGGCGATGCTTGAAAAAGACCTTAGCAAAACTGATATTTTGAAACAGTGTAAAAAACACATGTCAGAAAGCAGTCTGAGTCTGTTGGGATATGAAAAAGATGGGGTAATAGATTTTTATTGGGTCTACAACAAGGGTTTATTTAGTCAGTTTCTCGCAGCCAGTTTTGCAGACAACTGGTTACAGTTGTTGAAATCATGTTTGGATTACCCCATGCGATCTGTACTGGATCAGAATATGGTTACTCCTGCGCTCAAGAAGAAAATCCTTAACGACTGGAAGGGAACAAAACAAACTTATGACGATAATAGAAGTGTTTTTGAGCGCTTTACAACGCAGGTTAAACAGAATAGTACGAAAACAGCACTAATATACCATGGCCAGGAGGATGAAGTTTCAACAACTACCTTTGCAGAGCTATCTGAGCAGGTTGATGAATTAGCACGATCACTTGTATCATTAGGAGTCAGAGCGGGAATGCGCGTGGTTATTTATACCCCACGTAGCGAGCAAACGTTTATCGGACTTTTGGCAATATTGAAGCTCCGTGCAGTATATGTGCCTGTGGATGAGTCATATCCGGTAGCGCAGGTGCGTTCCATTGTGGCTGATACTCATGCAAAGGTATTGTTAACTCTGGAGAAGCACGTAAACATCCTTAATGGCATGGGGGTGCCCGTGCTGTGTTTGGACAGTGAATGGACTCCTTTTCATGTGTCAGTAAAGGAAGAATCTGAAGTTGCCTTTAACATTGACGATGAGGCTTTAATACTTTATACATCCGGTTCTACAGGAAAACCCAAGGGGGTAATTCATAGCCAAAGGCAATTGATCAACAGGTTTAGCTGGCTGTGGAAAGAATATCCGTTTAACGAAGATGACATAATTGTTCAGCGTACTATGCTCAATTTCCTCCCCTCATTATGGGAGCTGTTGGGCGGACTGCTACAGGGAGCAACTACAGTGATTCTTCATAACTCAGTAGTAAAGGATCCATTGAGACTTTCAAAAGCTGTATTTACACATCATGTGTCATTCTTTTCAATGGTACCCTCTTTGTTAAAAGTATTTCTGGAGTCTGATCTGCCGTTTAAACAGCATTTTGGTTCTGTGAAATTATTGATAACAGCCGGCGAACCACTGACTCCGGCATTATGCAATAAGTTTTTTGAACATCTACCGGAAGTTACTTTATTAAATGATTACGGTGCTACCGAGATGAATGGTGTTCTCTACGAAGAGATCACTTATAGCAGTGAGGCAACATCGCAGATACGTGGGTTTGAACCAGTTCCCAATATTGAGGCTTACATTTTGAATAGCCAGGGCCACCTTGTCTCTGATGGTGTGCCCGGAGAATTACATATTGGCGGACCTTCTTTGGCCATTGGGTACCTTGGTCAACCAGAGCTGACAGCAGAAAAATTTATACCTAACCCGTTTAGCAAGTCAAATGACTCCCGTATTTATAAAACCGGTGACATGGCTTATTTTACCCCGGAAGGTAAGCTAATAATAACAGGCAGGAAAGACAGACAAGTAAAGATAAGAGGTGTTCGCATTGAGCTAAAAGGAATAGAGGATATTCTACTGGAACACCATGAGGTAGCTCAGTGTGTTCTGGGAGTAGAGGGCAGCGAAGGCAAGTCCAAATCCCTGGTGGCATATATTAAACCTGAAAAGGACACGAAACCAAGCGAAGAGGCATTCTTAAAGTACCTGTCATCCAGGTTGCCGGATAACTATATCCCTTCCAGATTCCAGTTGGTAGATGAAATACCACGTACCTTAAATGGTAAAGTAGATTACAGCAATCTTAGCAAGTTGTCCAGGGACAAATCACAGCCCGCTAATACCTCAATAGTACAAGATAGTTTGATGGGAGTCATTCATCAAATTGCTTGTGATATACTTGAACAAGATCAGGTCGATATTACCAAGCGATGGTATGGTGTAGGGTTTGATTCTATCAAAATTGTTGAGTTTTTGAATAAACTCAACAGTCAGTTGAAGCAAAACATCTCTATCGGGGAGTTGTATAGTCATGCTTCTATTCAGGAGTTGAGTGCATTTTTAGAGGCAGGAGATTCATCACTGTCATCTCTAACTTATGTTCCGGTACCGGAAGAGAACGAGGTTACTTTTGAAGATACCGATGCTGTTAATGTTACAGTTCCGGTGGCGGCTAAGGAATCTGTACCGGATGTTCCGGAAACTTCAGAGGCAGTTACTCATGATACCCCAGAGCCCAAAAGAGTAACAGAAAGTGACATTGCCATTATTGGTATGTCCGGCAGGTTTCCGGGGGCTGACAATCTGCAGGATTTTTGGGAGAACCTGATGAATGGTGTTAATAGTGTCACCGGGTATCCGAAAGACCGTTGGGGCGAGCAGTATAACCCGATTGAGGATGATGGACAAAATAACAAGTCGGCGACTCGGGGAGGATTTTTAAATAACGTGGATTGCTTTGAGCCCTCATTCTTTCATATATCACATTTAGAGGCCGAACTCATGGATCCTCAGCAGAGGCTTTTGCTGGAAGAAAGCTGGAAAGCCATAGAGGATGCATGCTACTCTGAAGAAGCTCTTTCCGGGCAGACTGTGGGAGTGTTTATGGGTATGAGGCCTGGTGATTATATCAACATTGTTAACCAATCAGAATATAACAAATACGGCCATGCCCTGATGGGCAATGATATGGCAATACTGGCAGCCAGAATCGCTTATTTCCTCAACCTAAAAGGGCCTGCGCTCTCTTTAGATACTGCCTGTTCTTCTTCAGCTGTTGCCATTCATATGGCGTGTAAAAGTATATTGGCAGGAGAATCAGATATGGCATTAGCAGGTGGAGTTTGTGTGCTATCTACACCCTGGCTACATGAAATGTCAGGTAAGCTGGGCATGCTATCACCTCAAGGCCAATGTAAGCCTTTTGATGCCAGTGCTGATGGTATTGTACCTGCAGAAGGAGTAGGCGTAGTTGTACTTAAGGCACTAAACAAAGCTCTGGAAGATGGAGATCAGATCCATGGAGTAATTAAGGCTTCAGGTATTAATCAGGATGGCAAGACTAATGGTATCATGGCTCCCAATGCTTCATCTCAGGAAACTTTAATACGTTCAGTCTACGAAAAGAATAAAATTGATACCAGTTCAATCAATTATATTGAAACTCATGGTACAGGCACGAAACTGGGAGATCCTATAGAGATAGGCGCCCTGAATAATGTCTTTTCAAAAAATAGTAGTAACCAGTCCTGCACCATAGGCTCAGTAAAGGCTAATATAGGTCACCCTATTGCCAGTGCCGGTATGGCTGGGTTGTTTAAGGTATTGCTTGCTATGAAGAATAGCAAAATGCCACCTCAGATCAATTTTGAGCTACAAAATGAGCTGTTGCAGTTAGATAAAACGCCTTTTAGAATCAACACCTTAGGCCAAGACTGGACCAGAAGTGATAAGGCAAGAAGGGCTGCATTAAGTTCTTATGGGTTTAGTGGTACGAATGCCCATATGGTGATAGAGGATACACCCGAATTACCCAACAGCGGACCTTCCGCTCTTCCGGCTTACCTTGTATGCCTGTCAGGCAAGTCAAATTATGCATTGGAGCAGAAAGTGAAGGACCTGCTGCACTGGCTCGAAACCGTAGGGGAGGGACATGCATTATGTAATATAGCCTGTGCAAGTACAGTAGGACGAAGTCATTTTCAATACAGGATAGCACTAGTTGCTGATACTTTAGAAGATCTTAAAAACAAACTTCAAAACATTTTAAATGCTGCTGAACATGAGGATATCATTAGTAAGTTGTCAAATAATGAAGGGCATCAGGCAGCTCAGATACTAGAGTCTCTTTCGAAGTATACAATTGAAAAGAATAACTCAGCCTATACAGAACTACTCAGAAACCTGGGGGGTGCATATGTATCGGGACAGAAGATTGAGTGGCATAAGCTTTATAATCCAAAAGATGGCTATCGCAAGATTTCTATTCCTACATATCCTTTCGAACACACCAGGCACTGGGTGGATGCTGGTGATAAAAGTATAAAAGCGGAAAGCGCTGTTAGTGGTCCCGTAGCGCTCGATAATGATTCAACCCAGACCAAACTTGAAGACTGGTTGAAAGTTAAGTTTTCCGAAGTAATTAATACACCAGCGGAGATACTGAAGGCTGAAGAACCTATGGAGCATTATGGTATAGAGTCCATAATGATTCAGGAATTAAATAAGATGCTGGAAGTTGAAATTGGAGGTATTTCAAAAACGCTGTTCTTCGAGTGTCAAACTATAAATGAAATAGCCGCATACCTGCTGAGGTATAATGAAGATGCAGTGTTGCGAAAGCTTGAACTTACCGAAGGCAATGCAATGTCAGGTGATGAGGATGCCAAACCTCGTAACCTTGTGCCACAACCAGGTGCGACAACGCAAATGTCTGATAACGATATAGGTAAGCTTAAACAAGTGGCAATAGTTGGTATGAGCGGGAGGTATCCGAAAGCAGATACACTAGATATATTCTGGGAAAACCTAAAGGAAGGTAAAGATTGTGTTACAGAGATCCCTGAGGATAGATGGGATTACACATCGCGGTTTTCAACTGATACAAAAGAGAAGGGCAAGATTTATGGAAAATGGGGTGGGTTTATTGATGATGTTGATAAGTTCGACTCTCTGTTTTTTAACATTTCACCGAAAGAAGCAGAGCTCATGGACCCACAAGAGCGATTGTTTCTTGAAATGACATGGCACGCACTCGAAGATGCAGGCTATACACGTACATCCTTTAAAAATCAGAAGGTAGGTGTATATCTTGGTGCTACCTGGAGTGAATATAAGCTTTTGGCCATGGACAAAAGACAGAGTGAAGATGAGGTTTATCCTAATTGCTCACTTGCGTCCATTCCAAACAGGGTTAGTTACTGGTTCAACCTGAAAGGGCCGAGCCTGGCTATTGACACGATGTGTTCCTCTTCACTTACGGCGCTGCATTATGCTCATGAAGCTATTCGCAGAGGTGAAATAGATTATGCTATTGTTGGCGGAGTAAACCTTTCTTTACATCCGTATAAGTACCATTTGTTAAGTAATGGTCAGTTTCTTTCTACCGAAGGGAAATGCCGGAGTTTTGGACAGGGTGGGGATGGATATGTACCAGGTGAAGGGGTAGGTGTTCTTGTTTTAACCTCACAGGAGCAGGCGGAATCCGATAACACCAATATACACGCATTAATAAAAGGTACTGCACTGAATCACGGAGGAAAGACAAACGGCTATACCGTACCTAATCCCAACGAACAGGAAGCACTCATTGAGCAGGTATTGGAGGAGTCTAACGTTGATCCTGCCACTATAAGTTATATTGAAGCGCATGGTACAGGTACATCTCTTGGCGATCCTATAGAAGTAAAGGGACTTACCCGGGCGTTTCAGAAGTTTACAGATAAGACAAATTACTGTGCACTCGGGTCAGTAAAGTCAAATATTGGGCATTTAGAAGCATGTGCAGGAATGGCAGGTATTACCAAAATACTTCTGCAAATGAAGCATCAGACCCTTGTTCCTTCTCTACATGCAGACATCTTAAATGAAAATATAGATTTTGCGGGCTCACCCTTTTACGTACAGAAGACAAAGCAGAAATGGACCACTCAGGAACTTCCTGGCGGAGGGCAAGGCATGTCTGCTCCACGTCGTGCAGCTATTAGTTCTTTTGGTGCGGGAGGCTCTAATGCACATGTTATCCTTGAAGAGTATGTTGATATTCGCACCAGACCAGAGCAACCTGCTGACGAGGAACAGTTAATAGTTTTATCTGCCAGGAATAAAGCCCAGCTTACCGAATCTGCCAAAAATCTGGCTGCCTTTCTGAAATCAGGAAGGCTTAACGGGAAGTCTGTGGCAAATGATATTTCAGATACTATTAAGCGCTTGTTTGCCGAACAAATTGGTGTGGAGGTAGCCATGCTGAATTTGGACGACAATTGGGATGAACTGGATGTTGATCTTATCTCATTGATGACTTTTAACAGAGAGGTAAGTAAAAGATTTGATATTCACATAGATGAACAGCTGATTTACCAATCAACAGATTTACATACATACCTGGATGCGTTTCTTGATAAGTATGGTCACCTGGTTAAGGCAAATTCAGTCGTAGAGGCGTCACCTTATACACTTCAAAATATAGCTTATACCTTGCAAACAGGCCGGGAGGCCCTGGATGAGAGGCTGGCAATAGTTGCAGAATCCATTACATCTTTAACAGACTCATTAACTCGGTTTGTAAATAATCAGCCGGATCAAAAAACATATACAGGCAACCCTAAAAAGGCCTCATCTGACGTTAATAGAGTAACAACACAGGAAATTACAGCCTTAGCTGATCAAAAGGCTCATGCAAAACTGGCAAGCCTATGGGTAAATAACACCCATTGGGACTGGGCATATTTACATCGCTCAAATACCTGTGAGAAGGTGCCGTTACCTTTGTATCCGTTTAGAAGAGAGCGCCATTGGCTTCCTGTTTCGGAAACCCCTACGGCCAATACTTTCCATGCCCATGTAGATAACCTTCATCCTCTACTGCATAAGAATAGGTCTTCATTTTTGGCTCAATGTTACGAGACCACATTTAGTGGAGATGAGTTTTACCTAGAAGATCACAGGGTAGAAATGAATGGTGTGAAACATAAAGTGTTTCCCGCAGCTGCTTACCTTGAAATGGCCTATCAGGCCGGAAGTCAGTCACTGGAGAGTGATGCCCTGACTTTAAGCAATGTAGTTTGGGAACAACCGCTTATTGTGGAAAAAGAGCCGGTTGTTTCCCAGTGTAAGTTAAGGCAGTCGGACAAAGGAGTGTTATGGACAGTGACTGGTGAAAGAGATATAAGGTTTGCACAAGGTCAGGTAAGGACATCGGAAATGCCCGTTGTTACTTCACCAATTGATATTGCAGGCTATAGCAATGGAAAAGGAACCATCTATAACCAAGCGGAGATATATCGAACCTTTATGCACAATGGGATGCACTACGGAAAGCATTTCCAGTCTCTTGAACAAATAAACATACAGGGCAATACATCTCTGGCTAAGGTAAAAATACCTGAAACTTGCTTGAGTACAGCTTCAGAATATGTGTTTCACCCGTCATTACTTGATGGTTGCTTTCAGACCATAATTGCTTTAATGGATCATCTGGAAGGATCACAGACGAGGTATTTGCCCTTCTCCTTAAAAGAGATGTTTGTAAAGAAAGCTATCCCTCATGAGTTTTATGTATATACATCACTTCAGGCACCTGCTGGTAGTAACAGAAGCCGGGTATTTGATATTTACATACTAGATAACAGGGGAGAGGTGGTTATGCTATTGAAACAGTTTACCATTAAATCAATAGACATACCAGGAGGAAAAAGAGAACAGACCACAATCATGCAGCCCTCTGAAACCAACCTCTATTTTAGACAAGAGTGGGAGCGGCAGGATTTGATTACACATGCCCAGACAGGCTCATCGGATAAAGTATTGTGGGTTACTAATGACAATGAGTTATGTCAGCAATACAGACAACTGTACCCTTCACATCAGGTGATAGTGGCCGGTAGCAGCGCTGAGTTTAAAAAGGTGGCTCCTGATTTTTATACGTTAAACCTTGCCGATGAAGACCAGATTGGAGAATTGTTTCAGCATTTGGCAGGTGAAAATATAAACGTCACTAAGGTAGTCTGTCAGGTTTCAGAAATTGACTCAAAGAGCCGTATTGAATTGGATACGACACTGGGTGAGTCCATATACATGCTTTTTCTCTTGACTAAGGGCTGGGTTAAACATAATGCTTCGACTAAATCAAGGCAATTTATCTATTTGTATACTACAAATGATCATTATGCTGATGCAGCATTGAAAGCGACCGGAGCTTTTGCCAAATCCATGAACCTGGAGAACAGGCTGATCAACTTTAAAACCTTGTCTGTTCCGGCAGACCAAGTCAATACACCGCAGGCCGCAAAGTGGCTTAATGCAGAAATGCAGGCAGGATCTGATCAGGGCGCGGAAGTTGCTTATACGAGAGGCGAGCGTTATGTCCACGCTTTAAAATCATTTGAACCACAGTTGCAAACAGATTCTCTGTGGTTTAGGGAAGGAGGCACATACCTCATTACCGGTGGTATGGGAGGGCTTGGCTTATTGCTGACCCGCCAGCTGACGGCCACCATACCTCTGAATATTGTAGTCTCCGGAAGATCCGGATCTACGGATGCCATTCAACAGGTATTGAACGGCATAAGAAAGGAAAATGTAAGCATTGAATACATACCCTGTGATGTCAGCAACGAGCACTCCGTAAAGCAGCTTATTCACACGATCAAAAATCGTTTTGGTCAATTAGATGGAGTTGTACATTGTGCCGGTGTCATGAAAAGTGCCTTTATTCAGAATAAGAGCCTTGATGAAGTGTCAGGAATTATTGCTCCAAAAGTTCATGGTACTTGTTACCTCGACAAGTATACTGCTAACGAGCCTCTGGATTTCTTTATTCTCTACTCAACTATAGGTGCCGCTATTGGTAGTGCGGGGCAGTGTGACTATACCTATGCCAATAACTTCATGGATCACTTTGTGTCTCATAGAGAGCTGTTACGTCAAAAAGGTAATAGAAGCGGAAAAAGCTTATCCGTTAACTGGCACTTATGGGAAAATGGAGGAATGCAGGTTAATGAGGGTACCAGACAACTTTTTGAACAAACTTTTGGTATGTACGCCTTAAGTGATCAGGACGGTTTGCAGGCACTGTATACAGGCCTAAATACTACGGCTAATAATTTTGTGGTTGTTAAGGGTGATTTACATAAAATCAAGAAAGTGCTAAAGCTTGAAAAAAGCCCTTCTGGTGATTTGAATGGAACTGCATCTCCCCACTCTCATAATGGAGCAGAACGCAAAGGTAAGGATGGCCGGAAGTCTCTGGAAAGTGTACTAACCTTAATGGTTTCTGAAATACTTAAAATCGATATCAGTGATATCGAACCTGATACTGGGATTGATGAATACGGTTTTGAGTCTGTATCATTCACTGAGTTTGCTAATAAAATCAACGAAAAATATGAGCTTGACCTGATGCCTTCAATATTTTTTGAGCATTCTACACTAGCTTCTCTTGCAGACTATCTGATGGAGGAATATCCCCAGGTTGCTCCGCGCGATGAAAAGGATTTGGCCAGGGAAGAAGAAATTGTATTCAATCATGTTGACAGCAGTAATCGGATAGACCCGCAACCTGTACAACATGAAGAGTCCAAACCAGCATATAATGGATTTTATGCTGATGAAAAGGAAACCCCTGATACAGACGGACCTGAGCCAATAGCCATTGTAGGGGTTGATCTCAAAATGCCCGGGGCTGATACACTGAATGACCTGTGGCAACTGCTGGAGGAAGGAAAAGATGTGATCACTGAAATACCTGAGGAGCGATGGAATGCCAAAGCACAGGATAGTGCAGGTTATAGTCGTTGGGGAGGGTTTATGAATAACATTTATGCTTTTGATGCGCCTTTCTTTTCAATATCGCCTGCCGAAGCCAGGTATATGGATCCGCAGCAACGCCTACTGCTTCAATCTGTTTGGAAAGCCATAGAAGATGCCGGTTATAAAGCCAGCGAATGGGCAGGCAAAGATGTAGGTGTATTTGTTGGAGTGGCTACATCAGATTATGATCATATGCTAAGAGCTGATTGCAAAGAGGGTGATTTTCAGGCTACAACGGGCAACTCACATGCTATACTTACTAATAGGATCTCCTATTTCTTTGACTTCAGAGGCCCTAGCGAACCCGTAAATACCGCCTGTTCCAGTTCGCTCGTAGCATTGCACCGTGGAGTGGAAGCCTTAAGAAGTAAAACTTGCGAAATGTGTATGGTTAGCGGTGTAAATATCATTTTAGACCCTTCAAGTCACGTCGCTTTTGGTGCTGCCGGGGTTTTATCAGAAACAGGAAAAGTCAGGGCTTTGGATAAAGATGCAGATGGCTATGTAAGGTCAGAAGGGGTAGGAACAGTAATGCTCAAACCACTGTCTAAGGCAATAGCAGATAATGACCACATTTATGCAACCATACGCGGTACGCATGTCAATCATGGAGGTCGTGTTAATTCAGTAACTACACCCAATCCAAATGCTCAGGCGTCACTGGTCGTATCGGCCATGAGAAAAGCCAACATTGACCCGCTTACTGTAGACTACATGGAATTACAGGGCATAGGGCTGACACTGGCCGACTCTATAGAGTTTAACGGTCTGAATAAAGCATTTAAAACACTATATCAGGATTATCAATACAACAACCCCCCAGTCAACTATTGTGGAATAGGGGCAGTAAAAACTAATCTCGGACATATGGAGGCTGCTGCTGGTATGGCAGGCTTATTCAAAGTTTTGCTGGCTATGAGGCATAATAAGCTTGTTCGTAATGCCAATTTCACCCAACTGAATCCACAAATTAAGATTGAAGGCAGCCCGTTTTATGTGCTGAATGAAAACAGAGCATGGACAAAGCCGGATGATCAAAATAATGCGCCACGGCGAGCAGGCATCAGTACGTTTGGCTTTGGAGGGGTGAATGCGCATGTAGTGTTGGAACAATACACATCTGCTCAGGCTGAAGCGCCTGAAGGAAATCCTATGTTGTTCGTTTTATCAGCTAAGAATAAAGACCGTATTCTGGCATATGTTAAAGACACCATTCAGTTTCTGAAAGATGCGGATGACATCTCGATGCCAGATTTTCTTTACACATTACAAGTAGGGAGGGAAGAGATGCAAGAACGCCTGGCAATGGTTGTAAGCTCAAAAGATCAGCTTATTAACCTACTGGAAAGCTATGTAAAGGGAGACGTTCAGGCAGAAAATGAGATATTTTCTGGCAACACTAAGCAATTAAGAAAAACAAGCTACTTGTTGGAGGGAGATGAAGGACAAGAATATCTTCATCTGTTACTCAGCCGAAGAAATTATGAAAAGCTGGCGCAGTTCTGGGTCCAGGGCGAGAAAATTGACTGGAAAAAACTGTATGAAGGGAAGGAAATGAGGCGAGTATCAGCTCCTGTTTACCCTTTTCAGAATACCCCGTATCATTTTAATGACTCAGTCTATACAGAACCGGAGCATACAATACCTTCTGCTGAAGAAGAGCAAACAAACGGACTGAGCGAAGAAACTGAACAGCTTATAGGTATGGTGGCTAAGCTGCTGGGAGTACCTCCCGGAGAAGTGCCTGTTGATGAACCCCTGGACCTGATGGGGCTTGATTCAATGAAGGCAGTTAAACTATTATCATTAATTGAGGAATACTTTGATGTCAGAGTGTCAATGAAAGCACTTTTTGGTCACACTACTGTACAGCAACTGGTAAAAATAATTCAGGAAAATCAAGTGGAGGCTGTAGTCCCTGTATAAGGCAGGCTGGAGTTTTTTTTGGAATCGACTAAAGATCAGCTTTAAATAGGCAGAATAATTTTAGTGAAGTAAAAAATCATGGATACAATAAACATAGAACCAACGGTCCAATTTCCATTAAGCGAGGGACAGGAAGCATTATGGATTGCCCAACAGATGAACCCGGGTACCCATGCCTACAATATTCCTTTAGTCTACTGGCTGGCTGATACTACTGACCTAAAAGTTTTAGAAAATAGCTTTCAGGAGGTAGTTAAGAAGCATAACCTGTTGGCGGCACGGATTCAGATAGATCAGGGCCGACCGGTTCATATGCTCAATGGAGATGAAAAGGTATTTTTTACCGTGGTTGATGCAAAAAACGAAAGCGATGCCAGCTTGATCGACAGGATTAGAAAAGAGAGTAAAGAACCCTTCGATCTGGAAAATGAATCACTGCTTAGGGTTAAAGTTTATAAACGAGTGGATAATCGATATGCTCTGCTGATTCTGGTTCATCACCTGGTGTTTGATGGAGCTTCAGTCGCTATATTGTTGGAAGATTTGCTTACGTCTTATTATGCTCAGAAAGGGCTCGACACACCTGAATCCACATCTTCCGCGCCAGGTTTCTCTCAGTTTGTTGAGTGGCAACAAGATATGCTCAATGGCCAGGAAGGGAAAAGACTAGCCAAATTTTGGACTGAACAAGCTTTTGATCAGCTTGACCCGAAAATATTGCCCACTGGCTCTTCATCAGGAGCAAACAATCGTTCCGCAGGAGCATTATACTCAGTTAAAATAAATCAGGCATTGGCTCAGGAGATGCGCGAGCTGACCAGAAGCAAGGGACAGACTTCGTTCGCATTGATGCTCAGTGTCTATTACATACTGCTGTACAGATACTCCGGGCTAACATCCATGGCAGTAGGTATACCCATGATAGGACGACCCGGGATGAAGTTTGAGCGGACCATAGGCTGCTTTATCAATATGGTAGCCCTGCGCTGTGACTTATCAGAAGATTTAACCTTTAGTGCTTTATTGAAGCAGGTTAGTGACAACATATTTGATGCTTATGATCATAGCCACTATCCATTGTATACTTTCAAGAAAGCATTAAAGGCCAATCACCGTTCTACGGACCTTTTTTCCACTGCCTTTTATTATCAGAAGATAGAAGAACTGAAAGTAAATGATCAGGAAGGAATACTTGGTGAAAGAATAGAAAGCCTGAGACAAGTTGGTGAATTTGATCTTACCATGGAGGTGGTTGAATATCCTGACAGCACATTTGAGGTGTTTTTTAAATATGATACTAACCAGTATGATGAAGACCTGATTAAACAGTTTAGTAATCACTTCATCAGTTTGCTGGAAAGTAGTTTACGCGAACCGGATAGCCCCATTCAATCTATAGGTTTTGATACAGTTGAAAAAGAGATGATCAGTAACGCTGACATGAATGTTCCACAAGTCAAAACTTTACCGAGCGTAGTAGATCTTATCCGTGATCAGGCATCTAAAAGGCCGGATGATGTTGCTGTAGTTTTTGGAAACAACAGTCTGACTTATCATGAGCTATTGGAAAGAAGTGATCGGGTGGCAAAGTATTTAATAGCCGGAGGTATCTCAGGTGCTCATATCGGAATGTTTGTTGATCGTACCGAGAATTTGTTACCAGTACTTATAGGAATACTTGCTTCAGGTAATGCTTTCGTTCCCCTGGACCCAATGTATCCAAAAGAAAGGTTGGTGCATATGCTTGAAGATGGTGGAGTGCCTCTGGTTATCACAGATGACAACCTTAAGACAAGACTGCCGGAAGGAAAGCACAATTTCATTACCTATGAGGAGATCCTACAAGCTAAAGGAAGTCAGGCTGATTTGCCCACGGATATTCAGGGAGACAGCCCTGCCTATATCATATTTACCTCCGGGTCCACGGGTAAGCCAAAAGGCGTAGTGATAAGTCATAATAGCCTGAGCAATTTCCTGCTTTCAATGCAGAAACGCCCGGGTATATCAGAGACAGATCGCTTACTCGCAGTGACTACAGTCTGTTTTGATATAGCTTATCTTGAGCTTTTCTTGCCTCTGATAGCCGGTGCAGCAGTAGAAATTGCTTCAAGCGTGACCACCAAAGACGGAATACTCCTTAAAGAAAGGTTAGACAGTGGTGACATTACCATTATGCAAGCTACTCCGAGTACCTGGAGAATGATTCTTGCCGCTGAGTGGGAGGGGTGTGATAAACTGAACCTACTGTGTGGAGGTGAAGCGCTGAGCGCAGAGCTGGCGAAGTCACTAATAGAACGTTGCCGTTCTTTATGGAATATGTACGGCCCTACCGAAGCCACCATTTGGGCCTCAGTAGCCAAGGTAGATGCAGATGCAACCATTAACCTTGGAGAACCGGTTGATAACATGGACATGATGGTGTTGCAGGAGGATGGAGCTTCCTGTGCCGTCGGAGTGCCCGGAGAAGTTTATATCAGTGGTGTAGGACTGGCCATTGGCTATTTGAACAGGCCCGTGGAATCTGCTGAACGTTTCGTGGAAAGAAAAGTAGGTGGAGTAAAAAAACGACTTTATAAAACGGGTGACCTGGGAAGATATATCGAAAGCGGCCATATAGAATATTTGGGAAGAATAGACCAACAGGTAAAGTTCAATGGCCATCGCATTGAGTTGGGAGAGATTGAGCTGGCATTACAAAAAATAGAAGGTATAGCCGATGCAGTGGTGGTAAAGAGAGAGGAACGATTAGTGGCCTTTTTGAAAAAGGATTACCCTAATAAGGAAATATCAGAAACCGAACTCAAGAATAGTTTAAAACTGACTCTTCCGGAGTATATGGTTCCAACTTTATATCATTGGATCAATGCTTACCCATTGACATTGAATAATAAAGTGGACAGAAAGGCACTCGTTGAAAAGTCCTTATCCGATTTATCAATAGTTACTGATGACAGGAGAGAGGTACCGCAGGAAAAGCAAAATACAAAGTATACACCTGAACAAGAGCAAATAGAGCGTGAGTTAATACAAATCATTGCAGAAGAGCAATCCCTTGACGTTAATCAGGTAGGAAAGGACAGAAACATTGGAGATTTCGGTTTTGATTCAATAGGCTACACAGCCCTTGGAGTCAAAATAAGTAAGAAGTTCAATAAAAAAATTACACCGGCTACATTCTTCGAGCACCAGACCATAGCAGCTATTGCATCCCATATAGTATCAGGTGATAGAGGAAATAATCCTCAGAATAATATAACACGCAGTCAAAGTGAGTCTTCGCATAAAAGAAAACAAGAGTCACTGGCTAATGAGCCAATAGCCATTATCGGTATGGGTGGAAAATACCCCCAGGCAGATAATCTTCAGGAATTCTGGGAGAAATTAGAAGCTAATGAAAACCTGATAACAGAGATTCCTGTAAACCGATGGGATTGGAGAAAATACCAGGGAGACGTACACAAAGAGCAAAATAAGACCAACTCTAAATGGGGCGGTTTTATTAAGAACTTAGATAAGTTTGACGCCTCATTTTTCGGCATATCGCCACGAGAAGCGGAGTTGATGGATCCTTTACAGAGGATCATGCTGGAAATGACCTGGAATACCTTCGAAGATGCAGGTTACAAACCAGCAGATTTCTCAGGAAGCAATACCGGAGTCTTTATTGGTTGCGTAAGTTCTGATTATACAGAATTGATCCTGAATAGTGGCTGCGAAATAGCACCACATACAGTTTCGGGAATGGCTAAAACCATGATTGCCAACAGGCTTTCTTTTATACTCAACCTTAAAGGGCCAAGTGTAGTAGTAGATACTGCCTGTTCAAGTTCTTTGGTGGCAGTACATCAGGCACTTGAGTCTATCCGTCACGGACATTGCGATGTTGCCTTTGCGGGAGGAGTTAATATCATGTTGAGCCCCTTTGGGCATATAGCATTGGCCAAGAATGAAATGCTGAGCCCTGACGGTCTTTGCAAGGCTTTTGATGCATCAGCCAACGGCTATGTACGAGGCGAGGGAGCTGGTTTGATTATGCTGAAGCGATTATCTGAGGCTGAGCGCGATGGAGATTACATTTATGGTGTCATTCGCGGTTCAGCAGAAAATCACGGAGGGCGTACAAACTCACTTACAGCACCCAACCCGAATGCTCAGGCCGATCTGATCATTAACGCTATAGAACAGGCACAGATTGACCCTGCCACTATTAGCTATATGGAAGCTCACGGTACGGGCACTGCATTGGGTGATCCTATTGAAGTGAATGGTTTAAAACAAGCTTTTCAAAGGTTACAGGAGTCAACCGGGAACAATGAGGCGGCAGTGGCGCATTGTGGTATTGGATCAGTAAAAACGAACGTTGGACATTTGGAGGGAGCCGCAGGGATAGTAGGCTTGCAGCGTGTTATTCTGTCCATGAAAAATCAAAAAATAACAGCCAACGTTCACCTCAATCAGGTTAATCCACACATTGATTTGGCAGATAGTCCTTTTTACATAGTAGAAGGAACCAGAGACTGGACACGACTTAAAGATGAGGCAGGAGATGAAGTTCCAAGGCGAGCAGGAGTAAGTTCATTCGGGTTCGGAGGTGTTAATGCACATATATTACTTGAAGAATATATTGATAGTAAAGAAATACAGGCTAATTCTATCACAGGCCAATACCTTATAGTACTTTCTGCAAAAGATAAAGATCAGCTAAGCCGGAGGGCATCACAACTTAAAACCTATTTGCAGCAAGAGGGCAGTGATCATACGCTGGCAGATATCGCTTTTACCCTGCAAAAAGGCAGAGAAGCCATGGAAGAGCGCGTGGCTTTTGTGGTTGAAGATATTAATTCCACAATTCAAAAATTAACGGCAATTGTTGAGAATAAGTCAGATGAAGACATATTTACAGGAAGCCTGAAGAAACTTTCAGTAGATAATGGTCTTATTGAGGATCTGACAGAAATAGATGATTTTCAGGATATTCTGTTGACGCGTTTGATGAGCAAAGGAGATATCAGGAGCCTGGCCAGGTTATGGGCGAGAGGTGTTGATATTGAATTTGAAGAATTATATGACAGAAAACCAAATCGAATTCCCCTCCCTGCATATCCTTTTAAGCAGGTAAGACACTGGATATCTGTGGCAAATAAAAACCCACTGATTGATGGTTTAGTACCAAATGATGAACTGCATACGCATGTATTTGAGAAACTACTTAGCAACCAGCAAGATGTTGTAAAAGACCATGTAGTTGCAGGCAAATGTATATTTCCCGGAGTAGGATACCTTGAGATGGCCTATGAGGCGGCTAGTCAGCTCAAAAAAGGTCCTTTCAGCATATCGAATGTTTACTGGCTTAAGCCTTTGATTATTGATGAAGATGTGAAGGTGAATGTAGTGCTAAAGTTGAACCAGGAGCACTACGATTTCGAGGTACTTAGTGCAGAAGGCGAACTTCATACCAGTGGGAGATTACAACTATCATCCAATACCTCACAGGAATACATTGCCCTTGAAGCCCTGCAGCAGCCACGCCATGAAATAAGCTTTGAGAAATTCTATCAAAGCATGCAGGAGAAAGGTGTGTTTTACGGACCTTATTATAGTGTGATCAAGTCATTTTGGATTACCGGAGATGAGGCTCTGGGACTTATAAATGTCGATGAAGCCTTTGCCCATGAGCTGGATGATTACCACCTCTCACCGGCACTTATGGATGGTGTTTTGCAAACGACCGCTACATTGATGATGCACCTGGAGGCTGAAAAGGGTCTAAAAGTGCCTTTCAGTGTTGGACAGGTTGAATTTATGGCCAAGCCACAGTCTGTATGCTACGCTTATGCTATCAAGTCAAAAGACGGTAAATATCATGGAGCTATTTTAAATCAAAAAGGAGAGGTATGTATTAAAGTTCATGATGTTATAAACAGGGAATTGGATAATTCGGAAGTTGCTCAATCCAATTACTATAATTTACAATGGAAACGTGTTTCATTAGAAGTCAATAAACCAGATAATGATGGTCAACGACTAAATACACTTTACATTCATTCATCAGATAATGAAGAGCTGGCAAAAGAACTAGCCAAGGTTATCTCTGATAGCAAGGTATCGTTTTTATCCGTTGACGAAATTGTAAATGCAAAAGCTGATAACGGTCTGTATGGCATTACTGGAATGTCAAAAGTACTTGAAGAGCAGGGGCGAATAGATAGAATTATATATTTGGGAGGATTGCAGACTACGCCTTTGCACCCTGAAGACACAACACAGGGAGTTTTACACGCTGAGCAGAGTGTTAGAGGACTGTTTAGAATTTTCAAGTTTTTACTTGAGCGTAAACAACTTGAGGGACCTTTGTCAGTATTTGTGTTGACCAATGATACCTGTTCGGTCATAGGGTCTGAAAAAATCCAGCCGTTCAGTGGAGGTCTGTTAGGTATGGCCCAAACCCTGGATAAGGAGTATCCCGAAGTTAGCATCAGGTTACTGGACCTGAGTCTGGCTGATTCTGATATATCCTCAGCAGGCATACAGATAAAACAACTGATGCCTCAAATGAAGGAGTTACCTGTGTTACTGGCCCTTCGAGGCGGACAGGTGTATAGAAAAGAACTACACCCCATCCACTTACCAGCTGCAGGAGTAGACCGATTCGAGTCAGGCAAAGTCTACCTGATCATCGGTGGATCCGGCGGATTAGGTCGTGTTCTGAGCGATCATATTACCGATAAACACCAGATAAAGCTGATCTGGGTAGGGCGCAGTGCCCTGGGAGAGGAGCAGGAAGCCCTTCGATCCCGGATAGAATCGAAAGGGAGTGAGCTGACCTATATCCGAGGCGATATAGGCGACCCTAAGCGTTGCGAAGAAGTTTTCAGACAAGCGAAGTCCGCCTATGGCGTTATCCACGGCGTTGTCCATTCAGCCTTAGAGCTACGCGACAAACGCCTGGAG